>WRGH01000029.1 GCA_009787285.1 Brevinematales bacterium | reverse complement strand
ACCGGACAGGTATTTTCGTAGCAGTTCTGNTTTGCGTAATGTTTCAAATGCGACTGCTAATATAAATGCGGATGTTGCTGGACAGTCAAATGCAGAATATGTCTATGCTGCAATGTATATTGTGGCAGTCGGAATACATCCTACGAACTTTACACGCATTTACAGTAAACCTACTTTTATCAGCGTCTTTAAACTTCCTGATGAGAGTTAGTTTGTTTATAACCTAAACAAAGCTATGTGCTTTACTAATCATAATGTATATTCTGTCTACTAATATATTATACGAGTCTATATTCAAAAGGACATTAATCAGGATAAAGAAACCTGTATACGTCAAAATATGAAGCCCATTCATTCATACCGCCCATAATATTGCGCGCCAGTACTTCCTTGCGTCTTAGCGAAAATATTGTTTCACAATCTTTTGAAAGACGATCCTGCCTGTAGGATTTTTCCTGCTTAACGTTAACATAATCAAATTTTTCATCAATGCCGTAATATACAAAACCCCATAACAATGACGACAATGAATGTTTTTTCATGCCGGATTTAATATAAAAAACCTCAGCGTTTTCGATACAAATACCTTGAGGTAAACATTTATTTAAATTAACGGTAAAAATGACAGGCTGTATATTGTCATAAAAATCTACAGATGCAAACTCACAGTCCGCCGTAATTCCTGTAGATAAAGGAGACGGAAATTCCATTTTTGCAAGAGGATTAAAGCCGCGTGTATAAATTACAGGAATATATGCCCTTCTTAAAGACATTGAAAAAATTTCTATTAGGCTTAAATGTCCGTGAAAAATCGAATTTCCCTTCTTGCTGAAGCTGAACAAAACCCTATATATTGAAGGGTCGCTTTTGCCGCCTGAAAGNTTTATGTTAACTGTATTATTTATATGGTTAACATAANGTGACTCNTTTTTTACTGTTTTTATATCCTGTTTACAAATACCGCATTTACTGCACTTTTTTATACAAGATTCCGTATATGTAGAATCATTTGACTTATTCAATTCTTCTTTTAAATATTCAGGTGTTACATATGAATCAATAACATTCCATGTAGGCTCATACTTTTCTGACATAATTTCATTTACAAGCTCACGATTTGTTTCTAAAAGATTCTGCCATATATTCCTGTCAATATACTCATCCCATGAATCCAGTCTGCTTCCGCCGTGAAAAGCCTGTTCGCATAAAAATCCAGCTCTTTCATCACCCCTGCTTAAGACACCTTCAATTTTTGAAATAAGAGGGTCTGCAATACTTACTTTGTGTCCCATTGGCTTAAGTCTTGAACGAATATACTCCATTTTTNTTACAGCCTCATCGTCGTTTATCTGTGATACCCACTGATACGGAGTATGCGGTTTCGGAATAAAGATACCTACGTTAATATTAAAATGCATTCTTGATCTTCCGGCTATATCAACAATAAAATCTACAATTTCTTTTTCTTCACATAACCTTTCGGTTTTTTCAAGATTATATATTTCTGTTAACGGAAGCCCGATCATGAAATAAAATTTTGCTCCTTTCCATCCTCTTTTTTTTGCTTCTTTAAGAATTTCAGCGACTGAATCGCGGGTAACTTTCTTGTTTATTGCGGCCTGCCACATCTCGCAAGGCGTTTCAACGGCAAATGTAAGACCGCTTTTTCTTGTTACAGAAATTTTTTCCAAAAGACCAAGTGAAAAACCTGATACTTTTAGCGACGGCATCTGGAATGAAATATGCATGGATGAAAACCTGCTGTTAAGTTCATCTACAAGCTCTGCTATGCCGCAATAATCACCGGAAGAAAGAGATGAAAGGCTTATTTCCTGCCAGCCTCCCTTTGTAACCATTTTCTCTACCTGCGCCACGATATGTTCCCGGTTTTTCTGACGCATCGGTCTGTACCAGAAACCTGCGAAACAAAAACGGCAGCCGTTAGGGCATCCGCGCATTATTTCGACAGTACCGTGATGCTGTATTATTTTCATGCTTGGAATGGGAAATACGTCTGTCTCTGTTTCATCAAATGAAAAACCGGAAAAAACAGCCCGTGATACTTTTTCTTTTCCTTTTNCCCAGACATTCGGATGAGAAGACATTTTTTCAAGCAGCGCTNCCCTCCCCTGCCCGCATGTTTTTAGAAAGGCCAGCTCATTAANCAAATCAAAAAAACCTGCTTCCGCCTCTCCAATCCAGAAAGCGTCAACAAACGGTGAAAACGGATACGGATTGGAAACCGCAGGTCCTCCTGCAATAACAACNGGGTCTTCTTCATTCCTTTCCGTACATCTNAGCGGAATGCCTGAAACGTCAAGCATTAAAAAAATACCGTTTANACCCAGTTCATAGCTAAGGGTAAACATCAGCATATCAAGGCAGGTAAGACTGATCCCCGTATCAAGGCCGTACAAGGGAATTTTTTTTTCACGTAACAATTTTTCAAAATCGGGAGCCGGAGCAAAAGCGCGGTCGCAGGAAATGCCTTTCATTCTGTTTATGCGGTTGTATAGAATACGCAGCGCCTGATTTACCATTCCGATTTCATATAAATCGGGAAATGCAATTAACGTATGAAAGGCATTGTCGTCTTTTTTTGCAAGAATACCCGCTTCTCCGCCTGTATAACGTCCGGGTTTTTGTACATTCAAAAGAAGTCCGCCAAATTCTTCTACAGGATCGATATACCTTATAGCATGTTTGCCATGCATCAGCGATTGTACCTTCTTACGTAAATACTCAAAACAATGCCTACACCGAACATTGCGGCAATAACAGCCGAACCTCCGTATGACATAAACAATAAAGGAATACCTGTTATGGGCATAATGCCCATTGTCATACCCACATTAATAATAAAGTGAAAACTGAACATACCGACAAGCCCCGCGCAGATGTATTTTGCAAAAGGATCGGTTGTTGTTTTCATTGTTGTAATGAGCCGCTGGCATATTAACAAGAACAGAACAAATACCATCAATCCGCCAAGAAAACCTGTTTCTTCGGAATATATTGAAAAAATAAAATCCGTGCTTTGTTCAGGCAGAAACCTGTAGTGACTCTGTGTCCCAAGCAGATAACCCCTTCCGGTCAGCCCTCCGGCTCCTATGGCAGTAATCGACTGGATAATATTCCAGCCTGCTCCTCGGTTGTCAACATTAGGATCAAGGAAAACTATAAGCCGCATAAGCTGGTAATTTTTTAATACAAGACGCGCGGCGTATGACATACCAAGCGACAGAATTACAATTGACGCTATAAATGCAATCCAGTAGAAATATTTCTTTTTATATTTAATGTGCCCAAAAACGGCAATAGCGGCAATTAACAGGAAGAAAAAAATCACCAATACAATTATTTTTGGATTTGTAATAACTGCAAGAAAAGGAATTGATTTTCGCAATATATACGCCTGCCAAAGCGGCAATACCAAAAATATTCCAGCCAGAGCAAGAGCGAAAACNATGAATGATATATAACGCATTGATACACCCGCCAAAAATGTCATTGTTATCAGTATGGCTATATAAACAAGAGCTGTNCCGAGATCGGGCTGAAGCAGGACAATACCCATTGGTATAAAAACAATTAAACAGCTTACAAAAAAACGTGAAAATGATTTTCTGTTATGATCGGTATCCGCAAGGTAACGGGCAAGGAGAATAATTACGGATATTTTTACAAATTCAGACATCTGTATGCCAAATGCTCCAACTCTGAGCCAGCGCGCCGCATTATAGATTATTCTGCCGAATATCAGCGTATATAAAAGAGGAAGTAATGAGATAAGGTAAATGTAAACTGAAATGTTATAAAGTCTCCTGTAATTTACCATTGCAAGCACAACTGCCGCTACAAGCCCTGCGGCTGCCCATATAATTTGTTTTATGTATTCATTGGAAACCTGAATGCCTGCTGAAGTTACTCCTGAAGAATAAATGTATAAAACGCCAAAAACAAGCAAAGTAATCACGGGCAGCAGCAATAAATAATCAATTTTTATTATTTCACGTAACCTCATTCTCTGCGCCCCTGTATCGGCATAAGGTATTGAAAGCCCAATGCGCGCACCGCATTTTCGTACGTTTGTTTTGCAAAATATCCCTGAAAAATAACCGCCGACGCATAAGGAGCCCACCATTCCCAGACATTGGCGGCTTCTACCATAACACATACAACAATTTTCTCTTCAGGATTTGTGCTGTTAAACGGAGCGTATGCGGCAAACCATGAATGCCACCGGTTGGGAAGACCTATTTCCCCGGTTCCTGTTTTTCCGGCAATTTGCACCGATTTTATATTCAACGGATACTGCGCCGTTCCTTCCGTAATTACGCCTCTCATATGCTGCCGTACAGTTTCAAAAACCTGCGGACTTAAACTGCTTTCATGCAGCAATTCCGGCTTGATCGATTTTTCTATTGCATTAGTTACAGGATCGCGGATTTCTTTAAGAACATGAGGCTTATAAATTTTTCCGTCGTTTACAAGCATACAAATCATATTTGCCATTTGAAGGGGAGTAACAAGAGTATACCCCTGTCCTATGGACATATTCATTGTATCTCCCGCCTGCCACCTTTCATGAAAGCGCCGCTCTTTCCATTGAGGCGTTGGAATAAAACCCTCTGTTTCTCCGGGAAGATCAATGCCGGTAAGTTCNCCGTAACCGTAAATTCTTGAATAGTTAACAATCCTTTCGGCTCCCATATAATCCCTTCCGATTGTCCAGTAAAAAATATCGCACGATTGGGCCATAGCGTTTTTTAAATTCAGCCTGCCATGACCTGTCCGTATATGGCAGTTCCAGTCACGATTACCGTAGTTTATCAAACCGCGGCAAAGGATTGTTTGTTCAGGCGGAAATAAATTTTCTGCCAGCACTCCTGTTGTCATTACAACTTTAAAAGTTGAAGCCGGAGGATAACTTGATTGAATNGCACGGTTTATTAAAGGTTTGTTTGGATCATCTATCAGNGCGCGGTAATCTGATTGAAGACCGTCCGTAAAGATATCCGGATCATACCAGGGATATGAAACCATGGCNAGAATTTCGCCTGTTGAAGGACGTATAATTAAAGCAGATCCAATTCTTGGCCCTAATGCTTTTTCAACNAGCGTTTGAAGATCGGTATCAATTGTTAATACAAGGTTTTTTCCCATTTCAGGCGGAATAACTGTATTCTCCCTACCGGAAATACTCCTGCCCCTTGAGTCTACAGTTCTTGTTTCCCATCCCTGCTTCCCGCGCAGATATTCATCGTACTGTTTTTCTATTCCTGATTTGCCTATAATATCGCCCTGTTGATACCCCATATTATAAAGAGATGTAAGCTCATCACGGGTAATATCTCCTACATAGCCAACTATATGTGAAAGGCTTCCGGCATTCATATAGTTGCGTATAGATTTATTCTGCCACGAAATTCCAGGCAAAACATTTTTTCTTTCCGCAAGGGCGGAAATCGTAGAGAAAGAAACATTAGCTGCAATTTCCAGCGGCTGATAAAGCTGCAAATACTGACTTGGAAGCTTTGCCCTGATTTCACCGGATGACATACCGAGTATTTCTGAAACAATTTCAATTACATTATCTATTCTGTTTCTGGGAACATCAGCCGGGGTTATGCTTACTGCAAAAGAATCCCTGTTCATAACAAGGGGTTTTTTCATATCACGGTCGTATATTTCTCCCCTTTGGGTGGGAATTGTATATGTTCTGCGTGAAATATCCAGCGCGCGGCTAAGATATATTTCACCTGACAGTATCTGCAAGCTGAAAAGCCTGCCGCTGTAAATAAGAAATACAGCTGCAAGAAGCACCATGAGCATATTTATTCGCAGTTCCTGATCATCACGCATTCTCATTCTGTTAATTCCGTCCGATTGAAAGCGGCTTAATACGTTTTAAAATCAGAAATAAAAGCGGCGCGCTGAGGCAATTAAGGCCAAGCTCAATCCAGAAAAGCGAAGATGTAAATGAATAGGCAGGTATGGAGCTGAAAATTAAATGAAAAACAAACAGTATTATTGCCTTGAGTATGGTTGCAAAAGCGCAGAGAATTACCGGCATAAAAAGTATATCAAGGAAAAATGAATCTTTGAAAATGCCTGCAAGAGCGCCAATCAGAGTACGTATAAGGCAGTTTAATCCAAGAGGAGCGGCGGAAAGAAAATCCAGAAAAAGCCCAGAGAAAAAACCTGAAACNTGTCCCGGCATGGTTCCGTTAACATAAGCAGAGAAAACAAGAATACACAGGGCTAAATCGGGAATAACATTAAAATACGCAATTTTTGCAATTAGTGTTGATTGAAGTATACCTGCTGATATGCACAGTATAACTGTCCAAATGACGCACCTAATCATTGGTTAACCCTGTTTCTATTGCTTCTGCTTTTATTGCCGCATTTTGTTTCATTTCTATTTCAGCTTCAGACGCTATTACAAATACATATTCCAGTTTTGAAAAATCAATCATTGGAATAACGCTGACTTCCAGAGTGCTTATATATTCATGTACATTAACAGAGTTGACGCGTCCGATATTGATACCGGCGGGAAATATTCCGCCCATTCCGCTTGAAACAACTATATCACCTATATTAATTTCATTCCTTGCCCTTTTCGGTACAAACCGCATTAATAACGGTATTTCAGAATTTCCTTGTCCCTCTGCAATACCTTCATAACGTGAGACGGAAAAACGCGCCGAAACCTGCGAATTTACGTCAAAAACCGGCATTACATGACTTTCAAAAGTTCCTGTTTGAATAACCTTGCCTACTAATGCCTGAACACCGTTCTGCCATGCAACTACAGCCATATCATTTTTTACTCCTGAAAAACTTCCCCTGTTAATTACAATAGATGAAAAAAGATTGTCAGGATCCCTGCCGGAAATTTCAGCGGGAATCCTGTCATAACGCATCGTATTTGAAAAATTAAGCTGTTCGCGCAGTCTGATATTTTCCTGATAAATTTCCGCGCTGCTTCGTTCCAGTTCTTCATAACGTTCAAGCTGATTAAGTAATTCGGCGTGTTCCTTTCTTAAATCCGCCAGTTCCTTTACAGAAAGCGCTGTTCTTGAAACAAGAGAAGAAAATTCATATATTCCTCCCCTTACTCCCAAAAAAACTGACAGTCCTAAGTTTTTGGCGTTTATTATGAAACCAATGCTTGAAAGCATCAGCATTAATATTGAGACAAGGACAAGTGATATAAAAACATATACAGTTGCATTTATTGGCGTTCTTGGTACTTTTCCGCCGCTTCTTCGTGAAAGCGCAACAAAGAAACCACCTCTCATAAATTAACCGTTTAATCTGTCATAAATATTCTTTATTAAATCGGCGCTTTTTAAGTAATCAAAATATTTTCCCGCACCCAATGCGACGCAATTTTCAGGCTGATCGGCAATAATCGCGGGTACTCCTGTTTCTTTTGCAATAAGTTTGTCCAGTCCTTTTAACAGAGAACCGCCGCCTGTCATTACAATGCCTCTGTCCACAATATCCGCCGCCAGTTCCGGAGGAGTCTTGCCAAGCGTAGCTTTTATTTCGTCAATTATTGAAGTAATCGGATCTTTTAGCGCTTCCCGTACTTCTACAGAATCAATTTCAAGCCTGCGCGGAAGTCCTGTAATTGCGTCATTTCCCTTTACTTCCATTTTTTCTATTATTTTTTCAGGAGACGCATTCCCGATTTCCATTTTAAGTTTCTCCGCCATTTGTTCGCCGATTACAAGATTATGAACGCCTTTAATATGCTTTATTATCGCTTCGTCGAATTCATCGCCGCCAATGCGTATGGCGCTTGTAACAACCATGCCTCCAAGTGAAATAACGGAGATTTCTGTCGTGCCGCCGCCAATGTCGCAAATCATGTGACCGGCAGGTTCGCGTATCGGAATATCGGCTCCGATTGCGGCGGCAAGGCTTTCTTCGATAACATGTACGTCCTTTGCGCCTGATTTATATGCGCTTTCTTCTACTGCGCGTCTTTCAACTTCGGTAATACATGACGGAACGCCGATAACCATCCTTGGTTTTATGAATCGATAACGCGGAAAAACACGATATATAAAAAACCGAATCATTTTTTCGGTGGATTCTATATCCGCAATAACCCCGTCGCGCATGGGTCTTATTGCAATTATATTTTCAGGTGTTTTCCAAAGCATCCGTTTAGCCTCTGCTCCGACGGCAACGAGTCTTTTTGTGCCTCTTTCAACCGCGACAACAGAAGGCTCGTTCAATACTATACCCTTGCCCTTTATATAAATAAGCGTATTACAGGTTCCTAAATCAATACCTAAATCTGTTGAAATACTGCCAAACATGTTCCCTCCCTATATATTAAGCCGCGCTCTTGTTCTTGCGTGTGCCGGATCCTGTCTGTATGCCAGTCTCCATTCCGCTCTTGCTCTGGTTGTATCGCCTTTCAGGTTATACAATTCACCTAACTGATAATGAACTTCGGCATTTTCGCCTGAGTCATTTAATATTCTTAAATATTGTTCTTCCGCGCTGTTATAATCGCCGGTCAGCCTGAAGATTTCAGCTAACAAAAAACGCGCAATTACAACAGATTTTGAATCCGGCGACATTTCAATGCACCTTTTTAAATATCCAGCCGCCATGTTATATTCTTCCATCGCTATATATGAGCGCGCTATTGACAGCAATAAGTTATCAGACGGAGGTTTGTCGGAACTAAATGCCCGGGAAAAGGACGCTACGCTGTTTCTGTAATCGCCGGAAGCTGCATAGGCAAGACCCAAGTATTCAGGTATATCTTTGGCATCATAAATTCTGCCGGCAATTTCCAGATATTTGACCGCAAGATCCGAATATTCCACACCTTTATATCCGTACGCTTTTCCAAGAACATAAAAAATACGTCCGTCGCCTGCTGCTTCTTTATGAAGAAGGGCTTTCCTAAGAGAGAAAATACTTTCATCAATGTAAAGAAGCATATTCTGTCTGTTTATCTGAGAAATACCAAGTTGATATGCGGAAAAACCATGTATTATAAGCAAATTATAATCTACAGGATTTTTATACAGTGCATTTTTGCTTATTTCATAAGCTTTTTCATAATTTCCTTCATTCCAAATACGTAAAAGTTCCTGTTTTTCATTGTTTACACCATTTTTTACCCGGAAAATTATGAATATAGAGGCAATTATTGCCGCAATAGTAATAAATAATATTGTTATGGTGCGGATTTTTTTTTGTAAATATATTTGCCTCCCATGATGAGACAAATTTTTATCATTTAACATATTACTTTATGGGGAATTCTATATAAATTTCAAAAAAAAGTCAATTATTAATATAAATTCTTTAAAAAAAAAGCGACGAACCATAAGCCGGGTTCTGTAACCAAAAGCAATCGACTTTTGATTTCTGCTGCCATCTGTCTATAAGAATCGTTACCGGTTCTTTGTAGCAGTCTACCCGCGTATATCCGGCGGGCAGCCGGCGGCCGGTAAAAACCGGCCATAAACGCTGTTTGACTTTGCTCCTGATGAGGCTTGCCATTTTCCGGCAAAGCCGGAATCTTTGCGGCGGCGTTACCGCCGTCGAGGCGGGCTCTTACCCCGCCATTTCACCCTTACCTGACCGCCTGACCACTAAAACGTATTGAAAAACCCTATTGTAAACAACATTTCTTATACGTTTTGNTAGTCAGGCGGTCAGGCGGTATATTTTCTGCTGCGCTGTCTGTCCANTTTCAGGAAAAACTCCTGAAAATGTCCCGGGCGTTACCCGGCATCATGCCCTGCGGAGCCCGGACTTTCCTCCCAACACTTAAAAATTTAAGCGCTGAGCGGCAGCCAGGTTCATCGCTAACTCATTCCTCATAATCAATGTTTACTTTTTCTTCATCTTCCTCGTCTTCATCTTCCTCNTCTTCTTCTATTTCNTCAAGATCGGAAAGCGAACCTGTATCTTCCGTATTAAAGAAGTCTTCTTCTCCTTCTGCGGATTCTTCATAATAAAGAATACGNGAACAATAAGGACAAAAAACAAATTCTTCCCCTATACGGACTTCATTTGCAAATTGAGCGGGTAAAATCATGTGGCAGCCCATACATACATTTCCCCTGATGGCGACTATTCCGATACCCTCTTTATTTTTAATGATACGTTCAAATTTTAATACTACTTCTGTATCGAGATTCTCCGTAAGTTTGTTTTCTTTTTTTCGAAGCGTTTCTATCTTTTTCTGTTTGTCGGAAATTTCAGCTTCATTTTTCTTTCTTTCATCTTCAAGTTCTTTTTCCTGCTGTTCAATCAAGGCTGCCCTCTGTTTTATCTCTTCGTCAAGTTCGACAAGAGTACGTTCCCTGCTCTGTAAATCCTTTCGGTATTGCTGTTCTTTTTCTGANGCATCACGAATTTCCTTGTCAAGGGCTTCATATTCCCTTTGAGTAGCGACAGAATCCATGTTTTTTTCGGATTTTTCTCTTGCAGCTTCAACTTCCGCAAGACTGTTTCTTAAACTGACTTCTTCGGCTTTTATCTTTTCATAACCCTGATTTTTATCGATAAAAGACTTTTTCATTTTGTTTAAAGCTTCTTCTTGTTTTCCTAATAGTTTCGGAATTTCCTGAATGTTTTTTTCAAGCCCTATTTTTTCATAAATTATTTCCTGCAGTGAACGCAATTTATCCAAATCATTCTCGGTTACCATGGTCTCTCCCCTTTTTCATACCAATTACTAAAGTTATCATGAATCCAAACATCTTGAATACCCATTTTATATATTATATTAATGATCAAGATAATCTTTAAGCCTCCGGCTTCTCTTGGGGTGCCTCAGACGGCGCAGCGCTTTTGCCTCAATCTGTCTTATACGTTCACGGGTAACATTGAAGTATAAACCGACTTCCTCAAGAGTAAGCGAATATCCGTCATCAAGCCCGAAACGCATTTTTAGCACTTCCTGTTCACGGGCCGGAAGCGTGGAAAGAACCCCGCTAAGCTGTTCCTGCAGTACCTTAAAGGCAGTCTGATTTGCCGGATTTTCTACATCCTTGTCCTCGATAAAGTCGCCAAGCAGGGAATCATCTTCCTCGCCGATTGGCGTCTCAAGGCTTATGGGTTCGCGCGCTACGTTTTTGACTGATTTTACCCTCATTGCAGTCCAGCCGAGTTTTTCCGCAATTTCTTCATCAGTGGGTTCGCGTCCAAGCGCCTGCAAAAGCTGTCTTGATTCACGGACAACCTTGTTAATCTGTTCGATCATGTGTACAGGCACGCGGATTGTTCTAGCCTGATCGGAAATTGAGCGCGTAATTGCCTGCCTTATCCACCATGTAGCGTAAGTTGAAAATTTAAAACCTTTCTGGTACTCAAATTTTTCAACGGCTTTTATAAGGCCGATATTTCCTTCCTGAACAAGATCAAAAAAATGAAGACCCCTGTTTGTATATTTTTTTGCTATTGATACTACAAGACGCAGATTTGCCCTTATCAGCCTGTCCTTTGCTTTTTTCATCATTACACGGCCGTGAAAAATTTCACCTGCCATTTGATTTATATTTTCTATAGGTTCTTCAAATTCCGCTTCAAGCGTTCTTAATTTTTTCTGATTTACCTGTATAAGCCTGATTTTTTCCTTGATTTCCTCTGATGAAAGACCTAGTTCTTTTTCCAGTTTTTCCCGTTCATCCTTTATTGTAAGATATCGTCCTAAAGTGCGAAGGTTTTTCGGAGAACTTACTTTTAGGTGTTTTTCAAGCCTTTCCTGTTCTTTTATGTAGCGCTTTATTTTCTTTGCAGCGTTTGTGAATTTTTCGGAAAACGTCTGTATTTCATCAGGATGTATATGCGTATTTTTAATAACTTTCATTATTCTTTTTCTGATAACGGAACATTCCTTGTCTTCGATATAATCAATATCTCTTGAAATAAGCTGTTTCTTAAGTTCCATGTAATTTTTCAGATCGCCCTGAATTGAGCGTAACGTATCTTTATAAAACTGATTTAACCGGCGGTACTCTGTCATGTGTTCGGTTATTTCTTTCTTTGAAAGATTAAGCTCGCGAATGTCTTTTTTTGAAAATGCTTTTTGCGCGATAGAAAAAAATTCGGGAATTATCATACCTGATCTTTTTATTACGTTTTTTACAATGTTTTCGCCTTCTTCCATTTGTTTGGAAAGTTCAATTTCCTGTTCTGCCGTTAAAAGGTGTTCACGCCCTATTTCCCGCAAATACAGTCTTATGGGATCATCAACTATTGACGAATCCTTGTCATTTGCCGCTGAGGATCTTTTTTTAGAAGCATCCTGATCTTTACGGACGTCATTTTCATCTTCTTCAGACGCATTTTCTTCTTCCACAAGCTGAACATTATTTGCTTCAAGAAGGGCAAGAACCTGTTCGATTTTATCGGAATTTGTAATATGCTCAGGAAGAAAATCCGATAGTTCTTCGTATGAAAGAGTTTTCTTTTGTTTTGCATATTCAAGCAGTTTGCTGATAGCAGGATCTGAAAACGCCGGATC
>WRGH01000028.1 GCA_009787285.1 Brevinematales bacterium | reverse complement strand
CTTGTTGTTTTCAGCGAGTATATTGACGCTTTCAATCTTAAAAGCGAGGTTTCCGATCCGCGCCGTGTAGTTGAAAATGAACTAAGGTCATGGGCTCAGGCGCAGCTTTCAGGCGGCGGTTTTCCGTACTGGCCTTCAGGTACAAAGGCGGACTTTTATGTGAGCCTTCGGATTGCGCATATTATCGCAATTGCCAAAACAAAGAACATAAACGTGCCTTCTTCCCTGAATGTCTCNGCGCTTGCTGCATATCTTAACCGTGAGTATCAGGAAATGCAAAAGTGGCAGAGTAATTCGTCATCATATTATTATCAGTCATACTTACAGAGTTATATGCTCTATGTATTTGCGCTTATGGGNGANAAAATAGACGCGTCAAGGTTAGCTGAAATATTAAGCCGCGACAATGTTGATCCGTCTGTACTTGCTTTTGCCGGCATGACTTACCGCGCTTTGGGACAGAACGCACAGGCTGCGAGTACCGCCGCCCGACTGCGGAACCTGATCAGGCTGACAGCAAGGGGAGCGGATATTACAGACCCGTTAGACCAGCGTCGTTCAACTTTCTACGGTAATAATATAGAACAGCTTGCGCTTACATTGCAGTTCTTTGCCGGGCAGTTTCCCGGGGATAGTATTAATACAAGGCTTTTATTCTCCCTGCTGGAAGCCAAGCGTTCAGGAACGGGATATTGGCAGAATACTGCGGCAACTGTCCGCGTTTTAACGGCGGTAGACGCATTAATCAGGGAAGAAAAGCTTGAAAATATCAATGTGAACAGCAGCGTTGCGCTTGCNGGAGCTGAACTGCTCAAGGGAACATTCAAGGGGCTTGGAGCTAAGCCCGTTATGGGAACATTTGATTTTACAGCCTCTCCCTTATCCGGTCTTCCAAGAGATCGCATACAGACTTTAAAGTTTGACAGAAGCGGAACCGGAAATATTTACTACACAGCGTCCTTACGTTATGCGATACCGTCTGAACTTCAGTCTTTCCGCGATGAAGGGCTTGGTGTTTTTATGAGCATTTACGACATTGACACAGGCGCGGAAATAAAGGGAACTGCTCTTAAAAGCGGAAAGACCTACCGCGCAAGAGTAAGGATTTCTTCAAACAAGGATCGTACCTATCTTGCGTTGAGAGTTCCTGTTCCCTCAGGCGCGGAAATTCTTGACGCGGCTTTTGTAACGACTGCTTCTTATGAAGACAAGGGCGGTACAAGCGGCAATGAGGAAAAAAGAAGATCAGCCTTGAGTCATCAGGTTATTATGGATAATGAGATTCAATATTTTTGGGATCAGTTTAATAAAGGTGAAGATACAGTCAGTTTCCTTTTCCGCACATCTAGGAGGGGAGTGTATCCGACGCCTCCTGTTCAGGCGGAGTGTATGTATGAACCTGAAATTTTCGGGCGCAGTCAGGGACTTCTTTATACAATTGAATAATTTTTTTGAGCGTTTAAAGAAATTTATTTCAAAAAGCTTCTGCTTGAAGGCGCAAGAACGCGGGGATTCGGAGAGAAGAGCGGACAGAATAAAACTTTTTGTTATAACTCGTGTTCTTGTGATTATACTGGCTTTTCTTGCCCTGTTTTGGCTGGTTTTAAGATTTTCTCCTTATCCTGATTTGAAGAATTTTTTGGCGCGTCCGAACAGCGTCTGTTATTATGACCGCAGCGGACTCCTTTTGCAGATAACGCCTCTTTCAGACGGTCTGCGAAGAGAAAAACCCGCTGAATTCCCCAGTCAGGTAAAGGATGTTTTTGTATTTGCGGAAGACAGGCGCTTTTACAGGCATTTTGGGGTTGACGGCATTTCCATGATACGCGCTGTATATCAAAACATTGCACACGGAAGAAGGGTAAGCGGCGCAAGTACAATAACAATGCAGCTTGCCAGAATAATTTCAGATAACGGGCAGTCAGGCGCTGTACAACAGAAAAAGAAGCGACAGACTATTCTGAGCAAAATAGGCGAAATGCTTAATGCTCTGCGTCTTGAAGCCAGGCTGTCAAAAGAGCAAATACTGGAATTGTACCTGCTTTCGCTTCCTTTTGGGCATAATACCGAAGGAGCCGCATCGGCCGCCAGAACTTTTTTTGCAAGCGATATTTCAATGCTTTCTCCATCTCAAATTTTTTGTCTTGCTGTAATTCCGCGAAGGCCGGGAATGTACAATCCGCTTGAGAACCCTGAAACATGCATTGCCGCCGCCTCCGAATTACATGAAAGATTTGTCAGCGCCGAAGGGTCGTCAAAAATAAAAAAATCCGCTCAGCCGTTGCTTGCGCAAATAAACGACGATGACTGGAAATTTGCTTCCTTCTCCGCAAAACGTTTTGAGTATCCTCTTGAACTGCCTCATTTAATCCGCAATATAAACAGCGCTAATACAAAAGACGAAGTTTATCTTTCCATAGACCTTTCCCTGCAGCATTATCTTGAAAATGCGATAGCGGGAAATGTTATGCGCTATTATTTTTCCCGGCTTACAAACGGTTCGTGCATTGTGATTGACAATGAAACGGGAGAGATTCTTGCATGGGTCGGAAGCGCGGATTTTTTTAACACTGTTGATGCGGGGCAGGTTGACGGCGTGCTTGCCCTTAATCAGCCCGGAAGCAGCATGAAACCTTTTCTTTACGCCATGGCTTTGGAAAACGGATTTAAGCCGACTGATGTAATAGCGGATATACAAATGACTTACGGTGAAAGTGAAATTTATATACCGCGCAATTTTAATGAGAAATATAACGGTCCTATATTAATCCGCGCCGCTCTTGCTTCAAGTCTTAATGTCCCAGCCGTCTATTTGCTCTACAGACTGAGCGTCAGGAAATACAGTGATTTGCTTTTATCGCTAGGTTTTGATTCCCTTGAATATTCATCGGAAGACGCAGGACTGGGTCTTGCGCTTGGAAACGCGCCTGTCAGTCTTTTGGAACTGGTAAGAGCTTTCAGCGTTTTTCCGCGGGACGGTATTTTTTTGCCTTTAACGTGGGAATTACAGACTGAGGTAAAACAGAAGGACGAAGCGCAAAAAAGGATTTTTTCCGCCGATACGTCCAGAATTATCTGTTCTTTTTTATCAGACTCAAATGCGCGTGTGCTTGCATTCGGCTTTGCAAGGAATTTCAGAACTTCTTTTCCCGCTATTTTTAAAACAGGAACTGCTAATCAGTATCAGAGCATTGTCGCACTTGGCGCAACACAAAAATATACAGTNGGTGTCTGGATGGGAAACTTCACGGGAGAAACCGTTATAGGAAAGACAGGCAGTTCTATTCCCGCCGCAATAGTGCGCGATACTCTTATTTCGCTGGAAGAAAAGCGAGGAATGTATATTCCCGATTTTCCNGCGCCGGAAAACTGGCAGTTAAAGCGTGTCTGCGCCCTTTCCGGCATGACGCCTACAGACGCTTGCCTCTCTGTTGTTAACGAATATGTACAGACCGGTGANGACGTTATGTTTTGTACATGGCATCAAATTGTAAACGGACGCAGCGTTACTGTATTTCCTGCCGAGTATCAGTCATGGTTTGCAGGAACGCAAAGACAGGGAGCAATTGATTATGCTTCGCGTCCTTTGGAAATTGTAACNCCCAGAAGCGGATTTGTTTACCTTACAAATCCGGGTATTGGAATGGACGATATACCTGTTGAGATAATCGGAGGGGAAAACGACGAATCAATTGTAACCCACAACGGCAATGTAATCCGTGTAAGGCGTCCGTTTGTTTTTTATTTGCCGCGTAAGACGGGCGTAAATACACTAAGTGTCCAGAACGGCGATGAAGAACAAACGGTTGTATTCACTGTTGAAAATTAATTATTTTTTTGCTANAATTACGATATTATGAGCGATGCAAATAATATATCTGAAATAAACGGAAAAAAAGTATTCTTTTTATACCCTACCGCGTCTGTACAAAACCAAATAATCACGGAACTGGCGCAGCACGAGTATGAAGTATATGTAATTAAGAATCATGTCCAGATTATAAGGGTGCTGGAAAAATACCCTGATTCAATTTTATTTGTCAATATTGATGAAAAGATGCACAAGAAGGAATGGGAAAAATGGTTTTCAGACAAATTATCCGCTATGACTGAGGTGAAAATAGGTATTTTTACTTCGGATACCAGTGATGAATTGCACGATAGATTTACCAAGTATAAAGTGCCGTGCGGGTTCACACCTTTAAAAGTCGATATGAGCGGATATATCAATAAAATTATTGATACCTTAAATAGTTTGAATGTTAAAGGCCGGCGAAAATACCTGCGCGCTTCAACAAAAGATGAAAGTACCGCAAAATTAAATATGCCTTTTGGCGGAGGTATTATCAGCGGGGTTATAAATGATGTCAGCGTTGTAGGGATTTCCTGTGTTTTTGAAAATGATCCCAATCTTGCCAAAAATGAGCTTGTTAAAAATATACAGGTAAGGTTACAGAGTATGCTTCTTAAAGTAGAGGCTGTTGTATTCGGCTCAAGGGTTGTTGAAAATGAGAAAATATACGTAATGTTATTTACTCAGCGGATTGATTCTGAAGTAAAAGCTAAAATCCGTAAATATATACAGCATAATTTGCAGAGCAAGATAGATACGGAACTGAAATAAAAAATTTCTAAAAACTTCAGTTTTTANAAATTAACATAATTCCATATTCGTCTTTTACCCATGCCAGAAAAATTTAATTCCTTCGTTGGGGTATTTTTTCTTTACTGAATCAATAGCGCGCTTGATGGCAATGGCTTCTGCTTTTTGGCACCAGATTACAAGCGCNAAATTATTTTCAGGCCAGACAGCGTCGCCCATGCGCGGGCCTGAAGANCCTACGCCGAAAATGTTGGGGAATTTTGTGTAGAATTTGCCTGCGTGTTCTTTTTCAAGCGCTTCATGGATATTTTCTTCGACTGACTGATTGGCAATTATTTCTATGCGAATCATACATTTCCCCCCGTATCTGCTGTATTAACAATGCTGGCGATGACAGTTTCTTTCAATTTTGAACGTTTCTCGCCTGCCGCAATTCTTTCCCGCCGCGCCTGCGCCTTTGCTTTACGCGCGTCGTAGCGNTTATTCATTATTGCGTAGACTGTAGGCATAAGGAACAGCGTCATCAAAGTNCCGAATGAAAGACCGCCAAGAACAGTTTTACCGATTGGGGCTACAAGTTCAGAACCTTCGCCGGGGAAGAAAGCCATTGGCACTAGTCCAAGAATTGTAGTTAAGGTGGTCATCAATATNGGGCGCAGTCTGTTGCCTGCGGCTTCTATACATGCGTCATTCAGAGAATAGCCGCGTTTGCGCAGGAGGTTTGTATAGTCAACAAGTACAATGCCGTTATTTACAATAACGCCTATCAATACAAGTAGGCCTACTGCGGTCAGTACATTAAATATGGTTCCGGTGATCAGATATATTGCGACTATACCGATTAATGAGAGGGGAATCGTAAATATAATGATAAACGGATCACGGAACGATTCAAAAAGAGATGCCATGACGCCGAACACGAGGAATATAGCTACAATACAGATAAAGATAAAACGCGTGAATATTTTTACCATTTCGGCATTGTCGCCGCCGTACTCAATAATAACGTCGTCTTCAATCGGGATTTCAGACATGATAAGGTTTTCCACCATTTTTTGCATATCATTCATTTTTACGCCGGGCTTCGCGCCTGCTGTTACGTGAATTACACGGCTTTGGTTTTCTCTGTTTATTGTNAGAGGACCTGTTCCTTCTTTGTACCTTACAAAGCTGGAAAGGGGAACTCTTCCCGCCATTTGACTGTTGATAAAAATATGATCCAGAGCGGGCCGTGTACTGCGATCCGCTTCCGCAAGAATCAAAATGACATCGTAATCCTTGCCGCCTGTTTTGTATTTTGTCGCTGTTACTCCGTCAACTGCCGCCTTAATCTCGCTGCCGACTGTATTAGTGTTAAGTCCAAGCGCGTACATTTTTTCGCGGTCAATAATTATTTCATACTGTGGAAGTCCGTCCCTTAAGCCGACTTGCGGCTCCGTTACATAATCTGACATTTTACTTTTAAGTACGGCGGAAATTTTTTCGCCTATTGCTTTGCCTTTTACAAGATCGTCCGTACGAAGAATAATGTCAACGGAACTCCCTCCGCCAAAACCAAAACCCCTGCCGCCGCTCATGGAAACAATTACGCCGGGGAACTGGTTCATGTAAGGCCTCATTATATCTCTTATTTCGTTTGCGCTTTCTATTCTTTGTGAATATTTAGGCAGGTTAATTCTGAGAGAGCCTGAATTGCTGTTGCTGCCGCCCATGCCCATAAAGCCTCCTCCTCCTGCCTGAAGGACTATTCTTTCGTAGCCTTTTACTTCTCTTTCTACGATGATCTGTATCTGTTTTAGAATGGATTCCGTTTCATAAAGAGGAGTGCCCATAGGGAGAGTTACCGAAATATTGACATTGTCATCTTCCTGCTGGGGCATAAATTCCCAGCCTATTATCGGAATAAACGCAACGCTTATAACAAGTAAAATAAACAGAAAAAATATAACAATAAATTTATGCTTAAGGACTTTTCTTACGGCTCCTCTGTACATATTTTCAAGCAAGATAAAAAAACGTTCAAACAATGAATCAACTANGGCAAGCGCGCCTTTGAGCGGCTTCTGTTTTCGCGTAACAAGCGGCAGGACATAACTTGAAAGTACCGGAACAAGGAATATGGCTGTTAACAGGGATATACCAAGCGATATTACTACCGTAAATGCAAGACCCGCNAANAGCTCGCCGGCCATTTCCAACAGTCCCTGGAACATGACCATCGGAGCGAATACACAAATGGTTGTTATGGTGGAAGCTATAATTGCAACTACCATTTCCGACGAACCCAGTACGGCCGCNGTGTGAAGTTTAGCGCCCTTCTCCCTGTAGTGGTAAATATTTTCCAGAATGACAATTGAATTATCAACCAGCATTCCTATTCCCAGAACAAGTCCCGCCATGGTCATCAGGTTGAGCGTCAGGCCTGCAAAGTACATCGTCATTGTAGTAATGATAATTGAAATAGGAATACTAACCCCGATTATTAATGTCGGTTTTACCGAACGCAGGAAAATAAAAAGTATCAATATTGCAAGCAGCGCCCCGCTGAATGCTGTTGATGTTACCTGATTAAGCGAATTTTCCACAATATCGGTTGTGTTAAAAAGTTCGGTTATTTTAATGTCAGGAGGAAGNTCCCTTGTCATTCTGTTAAGCCTTGCGCGTAAATCTTTTGCCGTCTGTACGGAATTTTTTCCGCTTTGTTTTTGTACCTGCAGCATAACGGCAGACTGGCCGTTTACATATACAAGGCTTTTTTCATCACGGTAACCTTCGTAAATATCGGCAAGATCGCGCAGATAAATCTGGCGCGGCGTCTCGATCTGTGTTCCTGAAAGCCCGCCGCCCTTGTAGGAAATTACAGTATTTTTTATTTCATCCAGCGATGTATATTCGCCCATTGTTGTCAATATGTAGGACAATCCGCCGTCAATGATTGTTCCTGCCGCTGTCTGCATATTCTGAATGAAAATCATCTGCTGGATTTGCATTATTGTAAGGCCGTAGGCTTCAAGGCGATTCTGCGGAATTTCCACGCGGATTATTTTTTCTCTGCCTCCGTTTACAGAAGCTGTAGCGACGCCCGGTATCTGTTCAAGGCGCGGAACAATTGTGTCCTCGGATATCTCTCTCAATTCTTCAGGAGTACGTTTATTTGACATTACCATGAGTCCCATAATCGGGATCATTGAGGGATCAAATTTAAAGATCATCGGAGTCTGCGCGCCGGTCGGCATAGCGTTTCTGACGCGTTCAAGCGCATCGCGTATTGAGTTGGAAGCGTCCGACATATTAGTACCGTAAGTGAATTCCATTATTATCATGCTGGAACCCTTGCTTGAAGTGGAGGTAACTTTTTCAAGGCCTGACACGCCGGAAAGGATTGCTTCCAGCGGACGCGTAACTGAACGCTCAACTTCTTCAGGCCCCGCGCCCGAATACGAAGTGACTACAACCAGAATTGGAGGATTTATTTCAGGATAGAGATCAATCGACAAATTGACAAGCGCAAAAAACCCAAGTCCTATAAGGAGCGCGAAAATAATCAAAAATGTTACAGGCCGTGAAACAACCGTTTTTACCATACTCATTATTGTTTCATCTCCTATTAATTTGAGCCAAGCTGCGTAAGACGTTCAATTACATTGACCCTGGAACCGTCATCAAGCAGAGTTTGACCGCGGATTACTATTTCTTCATCAGGCGCAAGACCGCTTTGTATTTCCGTTATTCCGTCAATAATGATACCCTGCACAATGATCCTTTTCCTTGCGACGTTGAATTCAGGATTTGCNGGATCTTTTTCCACAATATAAACATATTCTTCCCCGAACCGCTTGATTACCGCCGTAGCGGGTATTTTTACGATATTATTTTTTTGCTGTGTAATGATTTTAACCTTCGCAAACATTCCCTGTTTAAGTTTTGAGCCTGTATTGGATACTGTTACGCGCACTTCCATTGTTCTTGAAACCGGATCAACGGTAGGTGAAATTTCACTTATGCTGCCGAGAAATATTTCGCCTGGCCANGCGTCAAGGGTTATTTCGCATGACAGATTCATTGCCATTTTGGAGATAAACCGTTCCGCCACATTAAGGCGTATTTCAAGCCCGCTGCCGCCGGAAATTCTGACAAGAGGAACGGCCTGACTTACGGTCATTCCGATTTGCGCGGGAACGGCGATAACGGTTCCGCTGATAGGGGCTGTTGCAATGCTTTGACGGTAGGTCATACCGGGACGCGAAGGATCAACAGCCGCTACACGGTCGCCCTTTTTTATTCTTCTGCCGACAGCTGTGTAAATTTGAGTTATTTTACCTGCCGCATCAGAATATACATCTACAGTTGACCCTGCATAAATATCTCCTGAAAGGGAAATATAGTCGCTTATTTGTCCCTTTACCGCGAGCGTAGTATTGACCGCAAATACGGGAATTTCCCTCGGCATTTCNATTTTGTTATTTTTACCGAATGTTTCNTTAACTTTACCGTATGTTTTTTTNACTTTATCGAATGCTCCTTCAACACGATCGCATCCTGATAATATTATTGCAGCTAACAAAAGAATAAAAATGAATTTTGTTTTCATTAGTTGCTCCTTCTTGAAAGTGTTCCGAAAGGAACCCCGGTGGAATATTCAAGGTCTATAAGGCTGTTAAGATAGCTGAACTGCTGCTCAAGCATTTGAACGCGCGCCTGATGCAGGGACTGCTGCGCGCTTTGAACCTGGAAATAATCCTGCAATCCCGCCTGATATGCGCGTTCTGTCAGGCTGTATGACTGCTCCGCAAGGTTAACCGTTTGAGCGAGCGCTTCCGCGCTGATACGCGCTTTTTCAAGAGAGAGTATAATATTGTATATTTCGATTTCAGTTCCGTAGACCATCTGCGCAAGTCCGATTGTGGCTGTTTTTATCTGATCTTCCGTATTTTTTACAGCTTGAAAATCCGTGCTGAACGGAATTAGACTGTGCAGGCGGACTCCGAGCGAAAGCGTAAAGGAACCTGATTTTCTCCAATTGTCCTTGCCTCCGAACCATGAATCTTTCCAAGGATCCTTTGTAAATGCGGAAGTGTGATTCCAGCTTAATGTAAGCGACGGCGTAAGGGAATAGATTTGCGCTTTCCGCGCGCTTTCAAGCATAAGCATCGAGTGCCTTAACTCCTGAATATCCGGTTTGCCCGACGCCGCTTTTGAAATCATTTCCGCAACATCAAGAGGAATAAAATTAATGTTTCCCGTAACGGGCGCAAGTTCAAAAACAGTNTCGTAATCAAGGCCGAGATTCATTGCAAACTGCGCCATGGAAAGCTTAAGTCCGTTTTCCGCCTGATCTATGGCCGGACGCATATTTTCCCTTGCAACGCGCGCCTGCAGTAATGTAAGTTCAGGAACAAGCCCCGCATTGAAATTTGCCTGCGCCATTTGCACCTGACGTTCCGCATTTGTAATATTGCCTTTCAAAACGGCGATATTTTCCTGAATAAGAAGTATATTGTGATACGCCTTGCGTATGTCGCGTTCAAGCTGCGCTTTTGCTTTTTCATAACTTAATAGTCCGCCCTGATAATCAATGCGCAGACGTTTCATATTTTCAAACATGGCTAAATTTAAATTAAGCGAAGCTTGAATAGTGCCCGCAATGTGCCATTGGGGAGATTCTGCTGAATAAGGACGTACTGCGTATAGAGTTCCTTGTGGTAAAGTTGAAAAAAAATTTGAAAGATCAACAGGTATCATTCCGGAAACGGTGCTTTTCTGATTATCCCTCACCAGACTGCCTCCGACCTGTACGCTGGGAATAAATTGATTCCACGACGTGCCGGAAGCGCGTTTCTTTGTTGCAACATTTGTTCTGGAAGTTTCAAGGCTTAGGTTGTTTTTGATTGCAAGGTCTACGGATTCTTCAAGATTTAGGCGCATAACGGCAGGCTTGCTTTCCTGAGCCTGAAGACCGGCGCATAACAACATTAACAGAGCGAGACAGATGGGGAATATNAACCCGTCTGTATACCGGATGACAGNCTCAGCTTTCGGCTGGGTACAGTGTTTTTTAAGGCTCATAAAATGACTCCTTGTTTTGATCCGCTTAATGCGCGATCTTTTATCCACTGCTTAACAAGCAGAGAGCGGCACTTACATTCGCTCCGCCCCATAATACAATTATTGGTAATTGAAATATAACTTTTTTTATTCATCGAATAAAGCCCCCAAGACCTAATGTGGTAAATTTATACAACAGACGAATATCGTCATTTTGAACATCTTTAACTGTAGAGTTTTTGTTTTCTGACATATATGGCCGCATTAAAATGTTAATAAGGAGAAATAAAATCAAATGGGAAAGTTTCCGTTTTTCGTCTTCTCCTGATTTCTTAAACGGCTCAATTTCAACGTCTTCAAAAAGCCTGAAAAATATTTCCATCTTTTTTTCCGGTTTACCGAGGTCGAGTTTCCTTGTACGAATCCAGTTCAGAGCGGCGAGAACCTCATGCCGGGAACGAAGATAAAATGCGATTGAATAAATGCCGAGGTAAAGCTGTTCCGCAGGAACCGTAGATAAACTGATCCCCCGCTGCGCAAATTCAACAATGCGTTTAAATTCATTTAAGAAAAGACGGCGCAGCATATCCTTTCTGTTTTTAAAATGTCCGTAAAGGCTGCTNTTTGAAAGTCCCATTCGTTTAGCAACCATATCCATTGAAGTATCCCATGGACCTGCCTCGGCTACAGCTTCTGCGACAGCCTTGAACAGCGGTTCAGGTTCCGCATTGTGCAAGGTTCCGTCGACCATAACTTCCAATTTGTTAAAATCAAGAGACCCTGTNTGTTCAGGAAACCCAAGTCCGTTTTTTATGGCTGTGAATATTTCGCAGGTAATATCGCGTATTTCCTTATCGGAAGGAGATTTTTCAAATGATTTATTTGTTTCATGAAAAAACGATATATAAAAAACAATAGAGGCAAAAATAAGCTGTAGGGTCGCAGGGACTGTGTCGTATTTCTTTTGAATAACAAGCCGGATTATACCTATATCCGCATTTCTGGTTTTAAATTGATGCGGTATTGTGCGGTTGTCAATGTTACGGTCGTTTATATTTACCAGAAAAAAAATAAGGTGGTACACGTTCCTGGCGAAATAGTCAGAAATACTTTGTATTATTGTAAAAATTCCTTCGTCGGCATCATCGGCATGAAAGGCTTTTTCGAAGTCCTCGCGGACAGACGCGGCAAAACTGTCGAAAAAGTGTCCGGACATTGCGGTTGTAAGCGCCTGTTTGTTTTCAAAGTGGCGGTAAAGGGCAGGCTTGCTTACCCCCAGTTCGCGGGCAATCTGCGAGAGGCTTGTTTTTCTGTAAAAATCGCGTCCCCATACTTTGAACGCGGCTTCTATTATTTCTTGTTTTGTCATGTTAACGACCGTTCGGTAACTAATAATATAACAAGATACGGATAAAAAAGCAACATGGTTTTAAANAATACAAATAATAAATGACAGAGATTTCTCTGCCGTTAATTTAACTTTTCCTTGATAAGCAAAATAAAGTTGCTTTCACAGCAAATAGATAGTATAATGTAAATAGCAAATTGGTACTTCGGTGTAAAGGAGATGCACAATGGAAATTACAGATATAAGAGTACGTAAAGTGATTGGCGGCGGCAAACCGAAAGCCTATGTAACGGTAACTTTTGATGATTGCTTTGTAGTTCATAATATAAAAATTATTGAAGGTAAGACCGGAATTTTTATCGCTATGCCGAGCCGCAAGACACGGGCAGGTGAATATAAAGATGTCGCTCATCCAATTCATCCTGAATTCAGAGCGGAACTCCAGAAGCGAATATTGGAGAAATATGAGTCTGGAGATGTAATAGAAGCTACCGCCGACGATCATGACGCTTAACCGCGAATAAACATTTAAAACGGCTTGATTATACCGGTTATTTTATGCTAGGCTGATGTCTAAAGATGGGACGTCGGCAAGCGGTAAGCCACCGGTCTTTGGAGCCGGTATCCACAGGTTCGAATCCTGTCGTCCCAGAAGGGAAATCCCCGTTAT
>WRGH01000027.1 GCA_009787285.1 Brevinematales bacterium | reverse complement strand
CTTTGTATGCTCGGCTGTACTGCGGCAAATCCTGTATTATCCACGATCAAGAATTTCCGCGAAGAGTATATGGAGCATATTCACGACAAAAAATGCCGCTCGGGCAAATGCAAAAAACTTGTAATCTATAAAATTGACTCCGCAAAATGTATCGGCTGCGGCGCGTGCGCTAAAAAATGCCCCGGCAGCTGCATTGTTCAGGAAGAAGCGACAAAATACCCCGACAAGAAACGGCCTCCGTACATGATCAATCAAAATGATTGTTTGAAGTGCGGTGAATGTATGCATACCTGTAAATTCGGCGCGATACTTAAGGGTTAGGAGAAGAAAATGGTAAACATAACAATTAACGGAAAAGCATTGGAAGTAGAGCCGGGAACAACGATTCTTCAGGCCGCAAAAAAGGTGAATGTAAAAATTCCCACTCTTTGTTACAGCCCCGATCTTGCTCCCTGGGCGTCCTGCGGTATTTGTATTGTAAGAATGGCGAATTCTCCCAAGATGGTACGCGCGTGTACGACAGCCTGCGAAGATAAAATGAACATAATAACGCATGATCCTGAAATTATCGCGGTAAGGCGCACGGTTCTGGAATTGATTCTTTCGAATCATCCCAACGACTGTCTCCAGTGTCCGCGCAACCAGTCCTGCGAACTTCAGGATTTGGCTTCGGAATTCGGAATACGGGAAGCGCCGTTCAAGAAAGTTGCCAACGATCTTCCCGTAGACGATTCAAACCCCGCGATTGTCCTTTGCCCGGAAAAATGTATCCGCTGCGGCAGGTGCGTAAAGGTTTGTCAGGAAGTGCAGAATGTATGGGCTCTTGAATTTCTGGGACGCGGCATACACGGAAAAATCGCCAGCGCCGCTGACGCTCCGTTAGGCGAAAGTCCCTGTATCAAGTGCGGACAGTGCGCCGCGCATTGCCCTGTCGGCGCTATTTACGAAAGAGACGACACGGTAAAAGTCTGGGGCGCTCTGCAGAACCCGGAACTGCATACTGTGGTGCAGATTGCCCCCGCAGTCCGAGTTGCGATAGCCGAAGAATTCGGACTTCCGCCTGGGACTGTTTTCACCAAAAAAATCTACGCCGCCTTGCGCCGTTTGGGTTTTAAGACTGTCTTTGACACAAACTTCTCTGCCGACCTTACCATAATGGAAGAAGGTTCCGAGCTTGTTAAACGCCTCGGCGAAAAGGGAAGCGCCATTCCCCTGATCACTTCCTGCTGTCCTGCGTGGGTAGATTACATGGAAAAGTACTATACCGACATGATTCCCAACTTTTCAACCGCAAAATCGCCCCAGCAGATGATGGGCGCTATGATCAAGGCTTACTGGGCGGATAAAGCCGGAGTAAATCCTGAAAAGGTGTACTCGGTTTCAGTAATGCCGTGTACGGCGAAGAAGTGGGAAATCAAGCGCAACGACGACATGAAGAGCGCGGGTCACGGCTACGATGTAGACATTGTAATTACATCAAGGGAACTTGCCCGTATGATTAAACAGGCTGGTATTGAAATAGATAAACTTCCTGATGAAGAAGCGGACAGTCCTCTTGGGCCGTACACCGGCGCGGGAACGATTTTCGGCGTAACGGGCGGCGTAATGGAAGCTGCTGTCCGCAGTGCATACTACCTTGTTAATAAGAAGGAACTCCCCGAAGTAAACTATAAACCGGCGCGCGGTCTTGAAGGCGTGAAGGAAGGGGAAGTTGACTTTGGCAACGGGACAAAAATACGCATCGCCGTCGCCCACCAGATGGGCAACATCGCCGCTGTACTGGATAAAATCCGCGAGGCGCGGAATGCCGGAAAAGAGCCGCCTTATCACTTTGTTGAAGTAATGGCGTGCCGCGGAGGCTGTATTGCGGGCGGCGGNCAGCCTTACGGCGCTACCGATGAAATCCGCCAGCAGCGTATTAAAGGTCTGTACAACGATGATGAAAAATCGCAGTACCGTTGTTCACACCAGAACCCATGCATAACCCAGGTTTACAAGGAATTCCTTGGAGAACCGGGCGGACACAAGGCGCATGAGCTGCTCCATACTAAATATGTGGAACGGCCTCTGTATATNAAATAGGAGGAAAACATGGAGAAATTATTTGATTTAAAGGAAAAAGGTACAACATTCCAGCGGGAAATTGTAGCAGGTCTCACAACGTTTTTAACNATGGCATACATTCTTGCGGTTAATCCGGGAATGCTTGGGGTAATTGGCGGCGGAATGACGCCGGAAGCGGTTTTTACCGCCACGGTAATTGCTTCCGCTATTGCTACAATGGTTATGGCTTTTGCGGCAAATCTGCCTGTAGCTCTTGCTCCCGGTATGGGATTAAACGCTTTTTTCACTTTTACGGTATGTATGAGAATGGGTTTATCATGGCGGATTGCCCTTACCGCAGTGTTCCTTGAAGGTATTTTGTTTATCGTTCTTTCGTTGTTAAATGTCCGCGAGGCGATTATCAAGGCAATNCCGATAAATCTGAAAAAAGCTGTCGCTGTAGGTATCGGTTTGTTTATCGCTCTTATTGGATTTTCAAATGCGGCTATTGTTATTGGCGGACAGGGAACAGTATTGTCGTTTACAGATGTAACTACCGGTGAACCTCTTCTGGCATTCATCGGTTTAATAATCATGATTGTACTTTATGTTCTAAAGGTTCCCGGTTCCATACTTATCGGAATTATTGCTACCACTATCATTGGTATTCCAATGGGAATCACGCATGTTGCCGAGGGCTGGAGACCGTATGGCGTTCCCGCCGCGCCGTTGTTNTTCCAGTTTGATTTTTCTCCAGCAACTATATTTACATTTAAATTCTTTACTATTTTCTTTACTTTCCTGTTTGTTGATATATTTGATACTATCGGAACATTGGTAGGAGTTACAACGCAGGCGAAACTTATTGATAAAGACGGAAACATCCCGCGTGTAAAACAGGCTCTTCTCGCCGACGCTGTGGGAACAGTCGCCGGAGCTGCTTTGGGCACTTCTACTGTTACGAGCTATATAGAAAGTTCCGCAGGTGTCGCTGCCGGGGGACGCACAGGCCTTACCAGTTTAACCACATCGGTATTATTCCTGCTTGCGCTTTTCCTTTCACCGCTGTTCCTGCTTATACCATCAGCGGCTACAGCGCCGGCTTTAATTTTTGTCGGCTTTTTGATGATGCAGCCTGTAGTTACAATTGATTTTACCGATCCGACAGAAGGTATTCCGGCATTTTTTGCAATTGTGATGATGCCCTTTGCATACAGTATCGCGGACGGCATTGTGTACGGAATTATATCCTATGTAGTCCTGAAGGTAGCTACCCGTAAGTTCAGCGATATTACCGTAATAACATGGGTGCTTTTCTTGGTATTCGTTCTTCGATTTTTTATGAAATAAGTGAACGAGGGTATGACTGATCGGGAAATTCTTTCGCGGGTTGATCATACCCTCCTTAAAGCAGTCTCATCGTGGGAAGAAATTAAAGTCCTCTGCGATGAGGCGCTGCGTTTTAAAACAGCCTCAGTTTGTGTTCCTCCTTCCTATGTAAAGCCAATTCAAAATACCTACGGAGCAGAACTTAATATTTGTACGGTAATTGGTTTTCCGCTGGGTTATAATATAACTGCCGTAAAAATTCTTGAAGCGGAGCGCGCTATTTTAAGCGGCGCGTCTGAAATTGATATGGTAATTAATNTCGGTGATGTGAAGAACGGGAGCTTTGATTATATACTGGAAGAAATCAAACTATTAAAGAAAACCTGCGGCGAAAAAATTCTAAAGGTAATAATTGAAACCTGCTACTTAACGGAAGAAGAAAAAGTCCGCATGTGTGAAATCGTTACGGAAGCCGGCGCGGATTTTATCAAGACATCAACCGGTTTTGGGACTGCCGGCGCTACGCTGGCGGATGTTGAATTGTTTAAAAAGCATATCGGCGCTCAAGTGAAGATAAAAGCCGCAGGCGGCGTAAAAACCCGCGAAGACCTTGAAGCGTTTATCACCGCCGGAGCCGCGCGTATCGGCACAAGCTCCGCAGTGAAGATGCTCTCCGGCGGCGCAGCTTCTTCGTATTGAGGCTTAATAACCCCCTGCACGCTTTCGTGTGCGGGCTTCAGCNTACTGACCAAATACGGCGTTTGATTGAACGGTCGTGGGATTATCTGCTTGACAGAAAGTGCTGTATATAGTAATTTTGTATGTAAAAGGACAGGACGATTATGAAAATTGAAGATATTAAAATAGAAGATACGGCGGACGCAAATTATGTTATTAAAAAATTTTTTAATAATGACTTAAATAATATAAAAATGGCCCAGTTGGAACAACTTGTACTGACTGTTTATGGTATGGGTAAAAAAAATGGCGTGTCAACTGATTGTACGCCTNGTGAAAATGAATCGGAATCCGCCGATACCGATAAAGTCCCTGAAGAAGTAAACCCCTTTATAGTTAATGACAAGGTAAAAATCCTTGAAGACGTTGAAATAGGCCATAGCGGAGAATTTATTAAGGCAGATAACGTAGGTACGGTAACTTCTATCAAAGGAGATACTGTAACCGTTTTATTTGAAGCGGGTGAAGAGGGAGAAATGATTGAGGTCAACGTCTTGTTTGATAAATTAGAAAAAGTTAGTTAATCAACTATTCAGCTTATTACAAGCGAATTGTTGATTGGTACTTTTTACCGTACCTACAGCGGAGCAAATGCGCAAGATGATAGACACCGGCGGCAGGGTTAAATTTACTGTTAATCTTTTAATATAATCTCTAATTAATTTTTTTCATTCTCCTTTTTATCCAACTTTATATGTTCTATTGAAGGAAAATAAACTATTATTAACCTATAAATTTTTCATTGTTATAATAGGAAGTGTCAGACACACGCGCCGGCGAGCGCAGGGAGAAGAATTAAAATGTATATTGATTTATTTTTTACCTTTCTAAAACTTGGCTGCATAACTTTCGGCGGAGGTTATGCTATGATTCCTGTGCTTGAACGAGAACTAATAAAAAAAAGAAATTGGGCAACTATGGAAGAAATTATGGATTACTACACAATAGCTCAAGTTACACCGGGCATAATTGCCATTAATGTTTCCACTTTTATAGGATTTAAACTAAAAGGTTTTTTAGGAGGAATTATTTCTACAACAGCTTTTATAATTCCGGGTATTTCATTTGTTACAATTATTGCCGTTGCCTTACAGAATTTTGCGGATTATCCAATAATAAAAAATGCCTTTGCCGGAATCAGAATCGCTGTCGGCGTTCTTATCATAGACACTGTTTATAAACTCCTCAAAGGTTCGTTAAAAGATAAAAAATCCATTGTGATTTTTATTTTAGCGTTTCTTTTTTCCGCGGTTTTAAGCGCAAATCCTGCTTTAATTGTTATCGCGGCAGGACTTGCGGGATTTTTTATTTATTATCCCAAAGAGAAAAAAATATGAGACTAATGCTGCTTTACATAGAATTTTTTCAGATCGGACTTTTTGCAATAGGCGGAGGGCTTGCTACACTTCCTTTTCTCTACAAACTCGCGGAAAAATACGATTGGTTAAGCATTGAAATGATAGGNAATATTCAAGCTGTTGCGCAAACGCTGCCAGGGGCAATAGGCGTAAATATGTCGGCATATACAGGGTTTCAATGTTCCGGAGTTGCTGGAGCGATTATTGCGCCTTTGGCTTTGATTAGTCCTTCTATTATTGTAATTGTTATAATCGCAAGGATTTTACAGAGTTTTAGGGAAAACAAGGTTATAAAAGCCGTGTTTTCGGGGCTGCGTCCTGCGGCGGGCGGGCTTATTTGTACGGCGGGTTTTTTTGCAATAAGGCTTTCTCTTTACAATGCTGAGGCTGTAAATTTGTTTGAAAAAATTCGTTTTCGCGAGGGAATTTTATTTGTTGTTCTTCTTTTGCTGCTTGTTAAATTCAAAAAACACCCAATTATTTATATTGTTATTGCCGGGATTGCGGGGGTGATATTAAAACTTTAATTAATGTCTGTACAAAAAGAACAATAATAAAGTTGTTCAGAAACATCGTATCATTNATACACAGTCCCCGAACAACTTTATTCATAAAATCAAAAACATGAAAATACAGCTAAATACTACGAACAACAATTTNGCCTTAGCGGGATTTTTTAAGTCCCTTCCTTGACAATTTCGATCTTTATCCCGTCATGCTGATCCGGTTCGTCTTTAGGCGGAATTGAAACGCGAAGTATTCCGTTTTTATAAACAGCCTTTACTTTTTCCTGCGCATATTTATCAAGCGGTACAAAATACTTCTGTTTTTCTATGTCTTTCATTTTAAGACGGCGTTTGAAGTACCTGATATTTTCTTCATTCTGAAATTTTACAGGGCTGTCTTCCGTGTTATCTGAAACATTTTCAATCTTTGCCGAAAAAACCATATAATCACCCTGAAAAGAAAGGCTTATGTCTTTTTCGTCAAATCCGGCAAGCGCAAATTCAAATACAAGAGTCCTGTCTTGAGTCATAAAAACATTCATCGGCGGAAATGAATAGTTGGGATAAAAATCAGTATTTTCGTCGAAGAACTGTTTCCCAAAAGGAAAAGGNCCCTGATTAAAGCCTGTGTTGTCAGTATTGCAGTTGTTGAATTTACGGTGAAACTCTTCCTTAAAATCCTGGGCCGCTTCGAAAATTTCATCGAAGATATTTCCCAGATCCATGTAATTTTTTGGTCCTTTCATAAAAGGCTCCTTTTCATGCATTATGGAACGCTCGTTCATAGCCGTACCAATGGCATGGATAAAATAGGGATCCCCATACGGGCGATTCCTGCCGCCAAAGGCGGCTAAACCACTGCGGTTCTATATATAATTTATATACATTTCAGCAAAAAGTCAAATCCGGTAATCTCTAAAAACTTCAGTTTTCAGAGATTTTCCGAAAAAAAACATGTTTTGTAAACTGTAGAGTGAGAAACTTTAAATGACCGATAAAAACAACCGGTTTTTAGAAGTCCCGTATTAAACCGGCGGCTGAACAGGAATACGTATTCGTTTAATTGAAACGGCTTTGCCGTCCTTGGCCAGTTCCAGATATACGCCCTGCAATTCCGGCGCTTCCCATGCATCTTTTGTCCAATCTGGGATGCCTGTAAGATATTCATTGATGCGGGAAGAAATTTCACAGCCGCCGACAGACTGAAAGCTGCCTGTTCTGCCTGCATCGCTAATTACGGCTGTTCCTCCGCTTAAAATTGTTTCATCGGCAGTTTGAACCCTTGTGTGGGAACCTATTACCGCTGAACATAAACCGTCCGCAGTATAAAACAGAGTCTTTTTTTCAGCAGTCGCCTGCGCGTGAAAATCAATAATGATATAACGCGTTTGTTTTCTTAGTTTTTCAAGTAAGCAGGGAAGGGCAGTGAAGGGGCTGTTTGAATGAAGTCTATTAAACCCATTTTGCCCCATAAGAACAGCCACTGCTATTTTTTCACCTGAACTNTCTCCGTACTGCCCTGCTCCTGCCCTAAAAATTTTAAAGCCGATACCAGGAGATGCGGAATTTAAATTTTCGGGGCGCAGTACATACGGTATTTTTTCGATATTTTCCGTTAGGTCTTTTTTATAAAAACAACATTCACCCAGAGTGATTGCATTTGCTCCAAGTTTATGAATGTAGGCGGCATGGCTGCGCCCAAGACCGTTTCCTCCGGTAGCGCCGTCTGCGCCAACAATCAGAAAATCCCATGAAATGCGGGTTCTTAATTCATTAATCGCTTTCTTAAAAACGTATACTCCTGCTTTACCGACCAACTCCGCAACATAAAGTATTTTCATTAATTATGTTTGCCCTGGCCATTAAAAGGGTCCAGCCCTGTAAGGATTCTTTCAAATTCCGCCGCAGCGCGGTAATCTCCAAGTTCTCTGCACGTATCACGAAGATTAAAAATAGCGTCGTAGTACTGCGGAAACAGACTTATCGATTTTTCAAAACAATTTCGGGCTTCTTCGAATCTCGTTTCATTAAAATAAAGAACACCCAAATTATTCCATGTTTTGGGATTACCATCGCTGTGTGAAAGAGCTGTCAGGTAACAATTTTCAGAAAGTTCAAAGTCATTTATTTCATAATAAATCAGACCCATGGAATGCCACGCTTCGGCAAAGTTATCGTTTATTGTTACAGAGNGCCGGAAACTTTCAATTGCATCGCAGTAATCTCCGGTTTTTTGCTGGGCAAGACCTAAATTGAGCCAAAGCAGAGGATTTTCCGGTTCTATCGCAAGCGCCTTGCGGAACAGAGGAATTGCTTCAAAAGGCTGGTTTGCCTCTGTCAGCGCGACTCCNGAATTATTTAAAGAAGCGGCAGTTTCCATAATATATTCTTTTTATTAATATACTCTAAATATTCTTTATAAACAATCATTATTTTTCCTTAAGGCTTTTTAATTTTTTTTAGATACTGTATAATATTGGTATACTATGATATTAAAAGATATAAANATGGAAATATAAAAATGAAAGATATAAGTGAATTTAACAGCGGAATAACAGAGTATGAGTTTTTTTCTTTCATGTATGAAAAAATTATTTCCAGAGAAATTATAATTTTTTCCAAACTAAAAGAGTTAATTGCTCCGGTCTTGCGTGAGAAATCAATGTATCCGGTTATAATGAAGGCTTTTCAGTTAATGAAGCGGTTAACTTGGGGATTCTTTGCCAATATTGATCCAAATACGCATAAAAAACTCTGGAAAGAACTGGTTATTGAAGACAAGGATTTTCCCGAAGCGGGAGACCTTAAAAAAACCCTGCAAATTTCCAACNTGTATGTGGCAATGTGTGATATTCACGGTTATACCAAATTTTGCATGGAATCCAGAAAAAATCTGTCCATGATGCACACTCTGGACTGGTCCATTGAAAACGAGATATTACGTATTTCCACTTTGTGCGGGGCGATCAGCCAAAGAGANCGCGGGGATGAAATGGTNATTGTTGCGGCAAGCGCAACAGACGCATTAATGGTTACATTATGCATTATCGACTATTTCGGGAAAACTGATGTTGTCGGTGATCCGAATATTTCTACAAAACGCACCGGAAATGCGGAAGCCCTGCCTGTTTTTAAAATTACCGCAGGAATAACAGGCGGCAATACCCAAAGTCCGCTCATTATTACGGAGAGAGGAAATCTTTCCGGCTTCCTTTTAAATTCCGGCGCAAGGCTTCAGACAAGGGCAAATGAACTTTCACCAAAAGAATCAAGGATTATGATTGCCAAGCAGGTAATGATGAATTATGAGAAAGAAAATGCAGTGAACAAATGTATTCTTGCGGCAAATGATTCTTTGTACTTTTTGGATACCGGACATATTGAATTTAAGGGAGTAATGATTCCAACCTGCGAAGTTGTTTTTGAAAAAAAGGAACGTTACAAGGAAAAATTTTCTAAAGAAATGACAAAACTATTCGGCTCTATTCGTGATAACCTTTGGGAACAGAGGATATTCCAGGACTTGATTGAACTGCTTACGAGAGTTATTCAATGTATGCCGAAGTTTTCAATAACGCCCAGTCAGCCGTTTCACGGNATGCAGACTATTACCAATGAATCCTATGTGCAGCTTTGCCGTATCGCATATAAAGCATATTGNGTAGATGAAGATTATTATACGGCGGTTGAATACTTGAATTTTCTGGTTGAAATCAGCAAAGCTATAACCGGGTTTGACAGGCTTATACTTGACTATTTTAAAGGTATTACGGATAAGTATCAAATTCTTCTTAACGCTTTTGAAACTCATATCGACAAGGAAGTTGACGAAAAAGCGGCGGATATTTTCCAAGGTGATTATTATAAAACATGGCTTGCGGCAAAGAACGGATTGCANGTTTATGAAAAACTCAGAACGATAGGGCGCAAGAGCAAGAATATCACCAAAAAGAAAAATCTGTGGTTAAATATGCTTGCCGCTAATAAAGAGAAGATGGAATTTACCCTTTATTCGGGGAAGAAGTAGTTTCCATAAACTGTTTTATAACAATAAATTTTCCGATATAAAAGTATGTCCCGAGTTGGAATTTTATCAGTAATCATCTTTATTTCTGTTTTTTCCGGTATTTTTGCCCAAGTACATGAGGCCGGTAGTCATCCTTATGTGATACGCGGCGAAGTTTATGTGGATTTTGAACAAATTTACGCAGGTCATGTTGATAAAGAATACCCGCTTGATGTTCCGACGGCAGGACGGCGCGCCCTTGAAGAAGCGGCTTTGTTTTATTCTGCGATGATTTACGGCTGGNCTTTTCGTTATGATGTGGGAGAAAAAGCAAGGCAGATTGAAGAAAAATTTGAACTGGAACCGGTTGCAATAATTGAATACGGCGATCCTTCTCTGAGAGTTACCGATACTGAAATCAAGGATATGCGGCTTAGAGTGTGGACCGATTATCACTTAAGCGATGCTCAGCAGCGCAGAATGCAGGTTTGGCGTACCGGAATGATAAGAAATGCCCANGGTGTCGGTTATGGCCAATCAAGTATGGAAGATTATCCCGGCTGGCTTGCGGTAAAAAAAACCGCTCTTGAAGACGCTGCAAGGGCTGCCCTTCGCGCATCGCTGAAAGGCAGTGAGAGAAACCGGCCAAAAGAAGTAACCGGATTTATCAGCCTTGCATCATTTCCCCGTTATTTTATAGAAAGCGGACGCTGGGCTGTCTCCGCGCGTTTCAGGGTTCAGATAGTTGAAATTATCCCTTTTGCCGTTTATTAATATAAAACCGGCTGTTTTTATCGATTTCCTATCAATAGATTCTTTCTCTGTTCTATGTTAGAATATTTTTATGGAAAGAAATAATTTAAATGTATTAAGAATAGGAATTTTTTATGATGGGTATTATTTTTACAAGATCAGTAATTACTACAAATACGAACATGAAAAAAAATCACGGATAAGCATCAGCGGNCTTCATGATTTTATCAGAAGCGAAGTAGCGGCGCTTACAAAAACTGATATACGCCAATGCCGCATTATTGACGCTCATTATTTTAAGGGGCGCTCCTCTGCAAGAGAACTGGGTGAAAAAGTGCAAAGCGAACGGGTTTTTGAAGATATTTTAATGAGGGAAAATATTGTCAGTCATTATCTGCCGCTGCGTTTCGGCGATAATAATACNGTTCAGGAAAAGGGAATTGACGTATGGCTTGCGCTTGAAGCCTATGAGCTTGCTATATATAAACATTTTGATATTCTGGTGCTGGTAGCGGGTGACGGCGATTATGTTCCGCTTGTCCGCAAACTCCATACGGTAGGCACACATGTTATGCTTATCTGCTGGGATTTTTCGTATCACAATGAAAACGGAGATATTGTAGAGACAAAAACATCCCGTCAATTACAGGAAGAAGTTTTTTTTCCTGTGTTTATGTGCCAGCGGATTGAACAGAATGACAGTGATTACATAAAAGAACTATTTGTAACGGAAAAAAATTACGAGAAATTTCCTGTTGTAAATTTAAAGACCGAATTAGTTCCTGTACAGGAACAGGAAGAATTTGTTTCTACTATTTACAGCATAAATCCTAACGGTTTTGGTTTCATAAAGGATGAAGAGCATAACAATGTCTTTTTTCATTACAGCAGAGTTACCAACTGTGAATTTTACGAATTAAAATTCGGGATGAACGTTAAGTATGCCGTAGAAGAAGATGTGGAGCGAAGCAAGAAAGACGGCGCTTCCCGTTTCAGGGCTACAAAAGTTACCGTTATTGATTAACCCAGTTCTACTGCGCGCCGCCATGCGGCTTCTACCGCTTTTATTACAGTTCCCCGGAAAGCTCCGTTTTCAAGCGCTGTAATACCCGCGATCGTCGTTCCGCCCGGTGATGTTACCATATCCTTTAATTCACCCGGATGTTTTTCTGTTTTCTGAACCATTGCCGCCGCTCCGGCTATAGTCTGTGCGGCGTAACGAAGAGCCTTGTCTCTTGGCAGCCCTGCGCGAACGCCTCCGTCAGCTAATGCTTCAATGAATAGATAGACGAATGCAGGTCCTGAACCTGAAAGAGCCGTAACCGCATCCATTAAATTCTCATCAATTTTATCTATAATGCCCGCGCCGCCGAGAAAATGTTCCAGATCGATAATTTGTGTTTTTTGAACTTCAGGCGAAGCCGCAAGAGCGATCATTCCCTTTCCTATCAATGCCGGCGTGTTCGGCATGATACGAACGACAGACGCTTTTGCGCTGACGGTCTTTTTTATCTTTTCAATAGACCAGCCTGCCGCCATTGAAACCAGCACGGGAGGAGAACCTGCGTTGATTCTTGTTTTTACGGTATCGGTAATTTCAGCTAACACCTGCGGAAGAACCTGCGGCTTTACCGCAAGAAAAATATAATCGCCCTTGTTGACCGCTTCAATGTTAGAACTTAATACTTCGGCTCCGAGTGAAGCCGCCGCGGAAGCCGCTTTTTCAGCGTCAACATCGGTTAAAAATAATTTTGCGCCGTCAGTCCCGGCTGACGCGCTTTTCATCAGCGCATACCCCATGTTCCCGCTTCCGATACAAACAATGTTATTTATCATATTAATCAATCCCCGCTGCTTTTCTGAAACGCGCGACTGTAGCGGCGGCAATAGGCCGGGCTTTCTGTGCGCCCTGTTCAAGTATTTTATCAAGAGACGGAATGTCAGCCATTATTGCGTCATAACGCTCGCGTATGGGGG
>WRGH01000026.1 GCA_009787285.1 Brevinematales bacterium | reverse complement strand
TGGCCTATCGTTCCAACATTCATGTGGATTTTAGTCCTGTTAAATTTATCCTTTGCCATTTTGTGTCCTCCTTATGGGCACTAATAAAATCTACAAAATAAGCTAATCCGCCGACCGGCAGCCTAACCAACGGTATACTGCCTGACAGCGTAATATCCTAAGCATTGTACTTCCGTACAATAACCACGAGAGGAGAAACGATTATAAGCGGAAAATCAGCGGCTAGACGCAAAAAGCGTTACGCAATTTTACTCACATTCGTTCCACCTGTCTCATCCTGCAGTAATAAACTGCGCCGATGATCGGTTTGGAAAAATTATCCGGTATTTAATACCGGTATTTTTTGCCTTCCCCAGTACCGTATAAAGATGCCGGGTAAAGCCACCGCGCAGAAATACAGGAGCGTTTGCTCCGGATTTAAAATCTGTGATTTAAACCTGAAAAACCTCCTATGACGAACCGCAAGGTCCACCGCTACGCGGCTTTTGCTGTCTAATCAATATTAAAACAGCAACATACTTTCAAAAAACCCGCCCGGCGCATTTATCAAGCGCCGGATACCTTATCTAAGCAAAAACAAAGTTTTTACCATCTATAATGAGCAAAGGCTTTATTTGCCTCCGCCATTTTATGCGTATCTTCCTTCTTCTTAAAGGCAGTTCCTGTATTATTATACGCATCAAGCAGTTCAGCCGCAAGACGGTCCCCCATTCCTTTTCCGGAACGGGCGCGCGCCGCGCTGATTATCCACCGCATACACAGGGCTTCACGCCTCGGCTCCCTAATCTCAACAGGAACCTGATAAGTCGCCCCGCCTACGCGCCGCGACTTAACTTCAATTACAGGCTTTACATTATCCAAAGCTTTTAAAAAAACTTCAAGAGGCTCTTTATCGGTTTTTGATTGAAGCGTATCAAGCGCTTCATGAATAATACGCAAGCCTAAAGAGCGCTTGCCTTCCCACATCATTCTGTTTACAAATTTTGACACTACAACGCTGTTGTATTTTGGATCCGGAAGGATTCCACGGTCAATGGATTTTTTCTTTCTACCCATAACTACACCTATGCTTTAGGCCGTTTTGCGCCGTATTTTGAGCGTCCGCGTTTCCGATCTGCAACGCCTAAAGTATCTTTTGCGCCGCGGATAATGTGATAACGTACACCGGGAAGGTCCTTAACGCGTCCGCCTCTTACTAAAACTACCGAGTGTTCCTGTAAATTATGACCAATTCCCGGAATATATGCGGTTACTTCCGTCCCATGGGAAAGGCGCACACGGGCTACTTTCCTTAGAGCCGAATTGGGCTTCTTCGGCGTTACAGTCATTACACGTGTACAGACTCCGCGCTTTTGCGGGCAGGACTGTAATGCCGGAGATTTCGTTTTAGTAGTTACCTTCTGCCGCCCTGAACGAACCAATTGATTAATAGTTGGCATTCTTCAAAAACTCCTAAAGTTTACCTGTGAACCTTTATCATAAAAAGTTTACGGTCATGCTCCTAATTCCCAAAAAACAAGGGACGAAAATAGAATGTATCAAAATGGGAAAAAAAGGTCAAGTGGTTTGGAAAATATTTTTAAAGTTTTGCAATTATTCCCGCCCTGTAAATTATTGGGTAATAAGCCATGAAAGAAGCCAGATAAAAAGAATTAGAACTATACCCAATAAAATATATGTCCATACAGGCAAAGATTCACCTCGCAAATGTTTTTTTTTGCGCTTTTTTACCGTCTTTGGCTCTTTTTTTAATGCAGGATCGGATGAATAACCGCAAAGGGGACAACCGTTCATGAACATTTTTTCAGGACCGGAAAAATCGCAGATAGGACAGCGGACAGAAGCAAAATTACGTCCGCAATACGGACATGCTTTTACCTCATGATCTACTTCATAACCGCAGTTATCGCAAAAAAAACGGGGCTTCTTGTTCAAAATATTAAGCCGTCTTAGTTTCAGCCGAAGACGTTTTTGAAGCTTCTCCGCCTGCCGGGCATACGGCTGCATCGCCTTTTGCAGGGCATCCGCTGCAAGCGGCCGGAGAATCCGCCTTTTCTTTTTTTACCGTACCTGAGTTTGTCGTTTTTCCCTTGTCGGTAACATAAAAACCGGAACCTTTAAAAATGACGCCGGCTCCGCCAAAAATAAGCCGCCGGATTTCTTTACCGCATTCCGGGCAGTCTTTAAGAGGCGGATCGCTCATGGACTGGAAAACTTCAAAGCCATGTCCGCAGCTTTTACATTCGTATTCATAAGTAGGCATAATTATTTTCAATATAATAAAAAAGTTTCTAAAAGTAAAGTGATGTCTTTTTCTGTAAGGCGTTTAGTCCTTATATCAAGACTGCGTCCGTTTTGGACAGCCGGATTGGCAAATAAAATAGAAGCAAGCATTGAATTGTCATTTAAGGTAAAACCGGATGCCAGATTGAAAATTGCCGCCATACCCCGCGACTGGAGCGCGTTTTCAAACTGGAGCCTTACCAGCGCTTCATATTGGTTTTGTAAATCAGAAGAATCTACCGGATAAAGGTTGATAAACATATACTGAACGGGAAACCGGACAGGCATTTCTGCTTCACTAAAAATCCTGTTTATNAAAGGAGCCGTATCTTCCAGCCAGCAGGAAACAGGATATCCCCGGCTGAATTCATAAAATCCTTCGGGCATTGTTACGCCGCTTACATCTGTTACAGGATTTACAGGAGCTTTATTAACCGAAGAAACAACAAATGCCTGATTTGAGTTCATTGATATTGAAAGCCCGCTCTCTGCCGAATACCAGTAAATCCCCCCTGATTCCGCGCGCTGTTTTTTCCAGTTTTTATTGAAAGAAAAAGCAAGCCCTGATAAACCAGGGTAATTCCCGTTAGCCGCAATCTGCATTTTACGGGNGCTTGTCTGCGGAAACACGGCAGCCGCAAAGGAATCAGTTTTTTCCAGCATTTGCCTTGTTTGTTTACTGTTTAGTTCTTCTATAGGAAGCAATTCAATAATGGGACGGGCCTGCTTTACATTTGCAATGACATAAACAGAAGCGCCTTTGGAAAGAGGAAGCGTTCCCTCAGGCATATCCTGAACTTTCGGCGCGGTTTGGCATGACAGAAAAAGAAAAAATATTATTACCGCCGGAATAATTTTTATGCTTTCACTATCTTTACAAACCATGTTTCATCCCCTGCTTCTATTTCAGNCTGTCCCCCCTCTTTCGCCCATACGGTTTTTACTGCCAGAGTTTCCTCAGAAGCCAATAAATTGAAACGATCCCACGCTTCTTTGAGGGAATCAGAGCCGTGAACATGCAGTTCTATGCGGTCGGTAACTTCAAGCCCTAATTCCTTGCGTGCATTTTGTACGCCGCGGATAAGGTCGCGTATGTCGCCTTCCATCGAAAGCTCGCGGGTAATTTCCGTATCAAGACCTACAGTAAGAGTNCCCTCGTTAAGCACCCGCAGATTTGCCTTTTCATTGCGCCTTATATCAAGTTTGTCCGCTGTTATTTCAAGCGCCCTTACGCCGCTTCCGCACGGAATGTCTATAGAAAGAGACGAACCCTCAAGAACTCTTTGAATCTCCGCGTGGCTTAAATTTTCGATACGGGCGGCGGCGGCTTTCATGTCCTTGCCAAGCTCTTTTCCCAATACGCGGAAATTTGCCTTTACTTCGTATTCAACAAGGTCTTCTTCGTTATCTGAAAAAACAATTTCCTTAACATTAAGTTCTTCGCGGATAATGTCCGCCATTTCNACAAGCGCATTTTTCTCATCCTTATTGCGCGTAACAAGNTCCGCCCTGCGAAGCGGCTGGCGCGCCTTGATATTGCACTGCGAGCGCAAAGCGCGGCCGATGGAAACCGCAGACATAACCGAGGCCATGCGGAATTCAAGCGGCTTGTTGCGGCGTTTTTCCGCAGGAACNGGAAAATCAGCCAGATGCAAAGATTCAGGATCGCTTTCCTGCCGCAGATTTTGCCANATTGCGTCTGTTGTAAAGGGCATGAAAGGAGCCGCTACCAATATCAATGTTTTGAGCGCTTCATAAAGAGCGCCGTAGGCTTCAAGTTTGTCGCTGTCATTTTCGCTACGCCAAAATCTGCGGCGGGAGCGGCGGATGTACCAGTTGTTGAGCAAGTCTATGAAGCGCAGAATTGGATCGACAGCGCGGCTAAGGTCGTACGCGTCAAGAGCNCCGCCTGTTTTTTCTACAAGAGTTTGAGTTTCAGAAAGTATCCATTGATCAAGGGGATTAACAGGTTTTTCACTCGCGCCTTTGGCGGTAACTTTGTCGATATTCGCNTAGGTAACAAAAAAACTGTAGGCATTCCAAAGGGGGATGATGATACTTTTCATAATATCGCGCACGCCTTCGTCGCTGAAACGAAGGTCGTCTGCTTTCACAACTGCCGAATGTACCAAGAAGAGCCGCAGAGCGTCAGCGCCGAATGTATCGATAACTTCGGCGGGATCTGTGTAGTTACGAAGGCTTTTACTCATTTTTTTACCGTCGCTTGCAAGGACAAGTCCGCTGACTATGCAGTTTTTAAAAGCGGGTTTTTTTAACAAGGCGGCCGCAAGAACAGTGAGGGTATAAAACCAGCCCCGCGTTTGATCAAGCCCTTCGCTTATAAAGTCCGAAGGGAAATGNCTGTCGAAAAATTCCTTGTTTTCAAAGGGATAATGATTTTGAGCGTAAGGCATAGCCCCCGATTCAAACCAACAGTCAAGAACTTCAGGAATCCGTGTCATTTTTGCGCCGCAGCCGCAGGGAATCGTTATTTCATCGACAAAATGCTTGTGCAGGTCTTTCGGNTATATGCCTGAAAGCTCTTTCAGTTCGGCGCGGCTTCCTACGCAGACTGTTTTTCCGCAGTCAGGACAGCGCCAAATAGGAAGCGGGTTGCCCCAATAGCGGCTGCGGCTGATTGCCCAGTCGCGCGCTCCTTCCAGCCATTTGCCNAACCTGCCTTCCTTGATGTGTTCGGGAACCCAGTATATTTGGCTGTTGGCTTTCAGCATATCTTTCTTGATTTTTTCCACACTGATAAACCACGAACCTACGGCGCGGTAAATGAGCGGGCTTGAGCATCTCCAGCAATGCGGATATGAGTGAAGAATCTGCTCGCGCTTTACAAGTTTGCCTTCTGCNTTTAATTTTTCAATAATTGCCTTGTCGGCGTCTTTTACAAATAANCCTGTAAAATCACTCACTTCATCCGTAAATCTGCATTCCGCGTCTACAGGACAGATAACAGGTATGCCTGTTCCCTTGAGTACGCGCGCGTCATCTTCGCCGAAACCGGGAGCGGTATGCACAATGCCCGTACCGTCTTCTGTAGTTACAAAATCGCCAAGGAAAGTGCGGAAAGAGGCAGGCGCATCCTTAAAGTACGGAAAGAGCGGCTCGTACTGAATGCCTGTAAGCTGCGCGCCCTTTTTGCGCCATACGATTTTATATTCTGACGAATCTTTGTAGTAAACGGGAAGACGCGCTTCGGCAAGAATGTANTGGTCGTGAGGATCAGAAAGGTCTTCGATTAAAACATAGTCAATGTCAGGGCCAAGAGTTAAGGCAAGGTTTGAAGGCAGAGTCCAAGGGGTTGTTGTCCACGCGAGCAGGTAGGTATTGAGAGGCATTGAAGGCTTCACTTCCCCACTCCCCGTAACTTTAAACCTTACAGTGATCGCGGGATCATGTACGTCCTGATAACCTCCTAGGTTTAATTCGTGGTTGGAGAGAACTGTAGCGCAGCGGGGACAGTACGGAAGAATATAGTGACCTTCATAAAGCAGACCTTTATCCCAAAGGGACTTCATGACCCACCAGATTGTTTCCATGTAGTCCGCTTCCATTGTTCTGTAGTCGTGATCAAAGTCTACCCAGCGGCCAAGCCGCGTGATTGTCTGCCGCCATTCTTTCACATAACGGAGGACTGAAGCGCGGCAGGCTTCGTTGAATTTGGCGATACCGTAGTTTTCGATTTCTGTTTTGGAATTGAGACCAAGTTCTTTTTCAATCAGGTTTTCGACAGGAAGACCATGGCAGTCCCAGCCGAAACGGCGCTCTACTTTTTTGCCCTTCATGCACTGGTAGCGGGGAATAATGTCTTTGATGGTACTTGGTACAAAATGCCCGAAGTGCGGAAGNCCTGTGGCAAAGGGCGGNCCGTCGTAAAAGACAAACTCGCTCTCTTTTTCCCTCTGCAAAACTGACTTTTCAAATATTTTATTTTGCTCCCAAAATTTTAGGATTTCTTCTTCAAGTTTGGGAAAATTTACTTTTGCATCAACTGTTTTATACATACGCTGCTCCTGTAAAAAATATGCCATAAACAGGGGATTTTTTCTATATTTACTTTACGCAGGCGCGGTTTATCTTTTAATCTGCAAAATATTCGCCGCATTTTGCCATAGAATCATTTCCTTTTCACTGTCTGATAAATCAAGCTCNNAAAATTCCTNCAAACAAACGACAGGGTTCCACATTGGGTAATCCGAGCCGAAAAGAAAGCGCTCCGCTCCGTAACTGTGTATAAGCTCAGCAGCCCTCCTTTTTCCAATAAAGGGAAGAGAGCTTGAGACATCGAAATAACAGCGGCGNTTATGAAAATAATCCCATGCAATATCAAAAATTGACCAGCCGCCGAAATGCGCCGCTATCACGCATAACTTCGGAAAGTTATCAAGCACGCGGGCAACCCTTGATGGGTGGGAAAANGTATACCTGTAATCGCCTGTATGAAAAATAACGGGCAGCCTGCCCTCAAGAATTGCGTAAATATCCATCATTCGGTCATCGTCAATATTAAACTTCTGCATGTCGGTATGCAGCTTAATTCCTTTTAAGCCCAGCCCAATCAGCCTTTCAATTTCCTCATGCGGATTTTCCATATCTTTATGAAGCGTTCCAAAACCTGTCATTAAAGGCTGTTCGCGGCAGACTGACGCGATATAATCGTTAATTGTCCGCACCTGCTCAGGAATAGCGGCGGCTGAAAAAACAACAAAATGATCGATGCCGCCCTTTCCGCATTCAAGCAGAGTATTCACAGTGCCGTCCATTTGCATTTTGATCGTGTAAAATTCCTGAATATTAGCGACAACCTTTGCCGCTATTTTTTCAGGGTAAATATGCGTATGAAAATCTATAACCATGCTCATACAATAGTACAATACGGCTTGCGATGTAACCCTGTATAGAGCCGCAGCAAATTTAAAAGGCTGCCGCCGTTTCAAAATACGGTAGTTTCCATAAAACATAGAATAACATACAATTACCAAATGGCTGTTCAGTTAACAGAAATTGATATAGTTATCCGGCTCTGTATTGCTTTTGCCGCAGGCGGCGTTATTGGGCTTGAACGTTCAAGCCGCCGTCAGGTTGCGGGTTTAAGGACGCATATTTTAATCGCGCTGGGAGCCGCCTGCCTTATGCTGCTTTCAATTTGGGTTCCGCAGAGTTTTAACGGAAACGCCGACCCCGGCAGAATTGCGGCGCAGGTGGTTTCGGGCATCGGCTTTCTGGGAGCGGGCGCAATTATCCGTCTTGGCAAAAATATAAGGGGACTTACCACCGCCGCGTCATTGTGGCTGACAGCGGCAATCGGCATGACTATCGGCGCGGGAATGTACACCGCCGCTGTCACTGCTGTAGTTCTCGCCCTTACCGCCCTTATGGTGCTTAACAAGGTTGAGAAAAAAATCTTTCCCGACGACTGGCAGCAGCCGGATCAAAATAATACAAAAGAAAACAAACCATGAACGGAAAACACCTGACCGTAAGCGAACTTACAGAACAGATTCGTTTGAACCTTGAAGGATCTTTTCCTACAGTCATGGTCGAAGGTGAAGTTTCAAATTGCAGACCGGCAAGCTCAGGTCATTTGTATTTCAGTTTGAAAGACTCAGGCGCAAAAATTGACGCCGTAATGTTTAGAAACAGACTTAGAACCCTTAACTTTGAGCCAAAGGACGGGATGCTTCTCCGAGTGCGCGGAAGCCTTTCCGTATACGCTCCCCGCGGGACATATTCCGTTGTATGTGAAGAAATGGAAATCGCGGGAGCGGGCGAAATACTTGCCATGCTTGAAAAGCGCAAACAAAAGTTTGCCGCCGAAGGTCTTTTTGACGCAGAGCGCAAACGTCCGCTTCCCCGTTTTCCTGAAACTGTGGGAGTGGTAAGTTCTCCTACAGGCGCTGCGGTACGCGACATTCTCAACATACTTGGAAGGCGGGCTTCGAGCATCAAGGTTATAATACTTCCCGCTCCTGTGCAGGGAGACGAAGCCGCCTCTTTAATAGCGGCGCGAATCAGACAGGCTAATCAATGGCGTCTTGCGGACGTGCTTATCGTGGGCAGGGGCGGCGGTTCTCTTGAAGACCTTCTGCCCTTCTCCGAAGAGGAAGTTGTCCGCGCAACAGCGGAATCCGTTATTCCTGTTGTCAGCGCGGTGGGGCATGAAATTGACTGGGCGTTATGTGATTTTGCGGCCGATCTGCGCGCTCCCACTCCTTCCGCCGCGGCGGAGCTTGTAAGCGAAAACCGGTTTACGGCGATAAATACCGTTATGTCAATTAAAGAAGGATTTATTTCCGTTATACGCTCGCGGCTTGAAAGGGCAAAACTTCTGCTTAAACCGTTTGATCCGCAGGATTTGGAATACCGTTTCCGCGCGATTTTACAGCCGCGCCTGATCCGCTTCGACGANGCCAAGGAAATGCTGATTAATTCAATATCGGAAAAATGCTCAAGCCTTCGAAGCAGAATTGAAATGGCGGCGGCGGTTATCGAAGCGGGAAGCCCGTTAGCCGCCATGGAAAAAGGGTTTTCAGTTGTAACGGACAGCCGAGGGAAGGTTATTCGTAATTCAGCTAACGTAAAAATAGGCGGGAAACTCTGTATCCGGCCTTTAAAGGGAATAATTCACGCTGTTGCGGAAAATATAGAATAAAAAGTCGGGAGAATTATATGGCGAAGAAAACAGCGCCTGCCAAAAGCGGCGGCATGAAAAGTTTTGAAGAACGGCTTGGACGGCTTGAAACACTGGGCGAACAGATTCGCAGAACAGACATTCCGCTGGATGAGGCGCTTAAAGCCTTTGAAGAAGGAATCCGCCTTGCCAAAGCCCTGGAAAAAGACCTTGAAAAAATTGACAACCGGATTGAGATACTGATGAATTCCGCCGATGCGCCCGCAGGCGAAACCCCAGAGTTGGAACTTTTTGATGACGGAGAATAATTCAGGGCGTATAAAAGTACTTCCTCCTCAGGAAGCAATGCGCATTGCCGCAGGCGAAGTTGTAGACCGCCCTGCTGCACTTGTCCGCGAATTTCTTGACAATGCGATAGACGCTCGCTCATTAAATATCGAAGTCTCTATAGAAGAAGGCGGCTGCAAAAAAGTTGAAGTCGCGGATGACGGCGATGGTATGAACCGTGAAGATTTGGAACTCTGTTCCCTGACGCACGCTACAAGTAAAATACGCAGTCTTGACGATTTGGATTTTGCGCATACGCTCGGTTTCCGAGGTGAAGCTCTTGCGGCGGCGGCGGCTGTAGCGCGGCTTGAAATAATCAGCAGTACGGACGGAAAAGAAGCATGGCGGCTTGATACAGGACCCGGAGACAGCCGTCCGCAGCAGTTGGAACAAACAAGGCGTACAAAGGGCGTAACGGCAAGAACGCTCAATCTTTTTGAAAGTATTCCGGCTCGCAAAAGATTTTTAAAAAGAGAAGGAAGCGAGGCGGCTCTGTGCCGTCAAGCCTTTATTGACAAGGCGCTCGCCTTCCCCGCCATTAATTTTCGTTTTATACAGGACGGAAAATTAAAGGATTTTTTTCCGGCAGTTTCTNCAAAGAAAGAAAGATTTGCCGCGTCGTTATTGAAACCTGACGAAGAAAAATTCCTTCATGAAATTAATGTTACAGGAACAGGATTTAACGCGGCGGTTGTAATCGGCGGACCTGAAATTTTCAGGAACGACAAGCGGCAGATGTATGTGTTTGCCAACGGCAGAAGAGTACAGGACTATTCTCTTGTTCAGGCGATGGAATACGGAGCGCAGGGCTGGTTTCCGAACGGAACTCATCCTGTCGGNGCGGTTTATGTGGAAATAGAGCCCGCTCTTGCGGACTTTAATATTCATCCTGCAAAGAGGGAAGTGCGTTTCCGCGATCCCGGCGCAATTCATCACGCTGTCTCAGGCGGTTTAAGGAATTTCTTTCACGGTTACTATTTAAAGAATTCGCGCGGAGAAACAGAGACGCAAAGGGAAGAAGAATTTAAATTTACATATAACGCACAGAACCGGAAAAGCGGGCAAAATCAGATAAATCGGCAGAATCAAACAGACAGAACAGATATTAAAACAACACAGCAAAATCTTGAGAATTTACTAAGAGCCGCGCGGGACAAAAATGAAAATGATAATATTGCACATAACGATAAAACTTCCGCTTCTTCGAGCCCTCATGAGAATTCTTACGCAGATGAAGCCGTTTACGGAGAGGCGCATTTTGCGGCGCGGTATGCGGGCAGGTTATTCGGTCTTTTTATTCTGATCGAATTGGGAGACAAGCTCTACATAATTGATCAACATGCGGCGCATGAGCGTATTCTTTACAATCGTTTTCTTTCGCAGCCTGTCCCAAAACAGGAGCTTTTAGCTCCTATTCCCTTTCGTACAGACAGCGATGATGAAGACAATTTTCTTGAAGCAAAACGAGACGAATTAAAATGTCTTGGAATTGATATTGAAAGAGACGGAGACGGCTGGCGCATCGAAGCCCTGCCTGCGGACTGGCGGTGCGGGGACGCGGAAACTGTAAAAGAAATTCTTGGACTGCGCACTGCGGGCGAAAACATTGCAGAACGCTGGGCTGCAACGTTCTGCTGCCGCGCCGCAATTAAGGACGGCGATTATCCCGATGATGAAACCGCTTTTGCCCTTGGAAAAGAAGCGCTTATGCTTCCGGACCCGCGCTGCCCTCATGGCCGCCCGGTTTGGACTGAAATCAGCAGAGAAGCTTTGTTTAAGGCAGTGAAACGAAGTTAAAATTAAATATGTTATGTGCAAATTTTTGCTTGCTTTATGGTAGATATTTTAATAAATATTGACTATTTTTAAATTATGGGTAAAATTAGGTAATTATGGCAAAAAAAATAGATTTACTACAGGAAAGTCCGGTATATATTGGAGACAGGATTCCTGTAGAAATGGATTTGTCAATTATAAGCTATGATTCAAGTTCGGCGCAAATAAATTATTTATCCAATATTGAAGAATTAAATCAATATAAAGANGATTCTAAAATATCATGGATAAATATCAGCGGATTAAAAGATATTGATTCAATAAAACAATTGGGAGAAAGGTTTGATATTCATCCGTTAAGCGTTGAAGATATTCTACATACTGAACAACCGCCGAAAGTTGAAATTTTCGAAAACTACAGGTATTTGTCAATTAAAACAATACAGCGGGAAAAAAGATTTCATCACAGAGAGGAAAATAAACCTACGGCGCTGTTCGGAAAGAAAAATGACCATGATATGAACCCCGATGAATTTTTGATAGACCAGATCAGTGTTGTTGTTATGAAAAATGTTTTAATGACTTTTCAGGAAATGCACGGCGANACATTTAATGATATTAGAAAAAAAATATTGGAGAATATAGGAGTAATCCGCAAAAAGGGAACGGATTATCTTGCGTACGTAATTATAGACGCTGTTGTAGACGAATATTTCCTTACAATAAATCATTTGGAAGAAGATATAGAAAATTATGAAGATCGTTCGGCTAAAACGAACGATGAAAAATTTATTGAAGAGATACAGGATACCAAAAAGTATCTTTCACAAATAAAGCGGATAATTTCATCCTTAAAAGGTGTTATAAATAAAATAACTCATCATGAAGATTTTTTTCAGGCTGATGAATTAAAGCCTTTTTTACAAGACTTAAATGAAAATATTAACCACGCCCTAATAACTGTTGAAAATTACCGCGAGTGGCTGTCAAACATAATGGATGTAAATCTATCTATTGTGTCTTATCAGACGAATAAGGTAATGAAGGTATTAACCGTTATATCTACTATATTTATTCCCTTGACCTTTATTGCGGGAATATACGGTATGAATTTTGAATATATGCCTGAGTTAAAATATGAAATAGCTTACCCTATCGTTTTAGGCGGTATGGGACTTGTCGCATCCGTAATGTTAATAATATTAAAAATACATCATTGGTTTTAATTCATTGTCTTCCTCTTACCTAATCCGCAGCCTCCACACACGCCCTGCGGAAAGGCCCCAGCGCCTGTTTACATAGGCTGAAAAAATTTCAGCTTCCTTAACAAAGGCATTGGCAAGAACAGGCCAAGAAGCGGAGTCGACATCTTTTGCCGGAAGCGCAGATGCGCGCCATGTAGATTCAAGGAGCTGAGGCAGCTGCCTGCCGAAATAATTCGACGACTGAGAAACAGGCTGCTGCAGAATATGCGCCATAAATTCATTTATAATCAAATATTCATCATTTGTATCGTATTGTTGAAATCCAAAATAAGAAACAATAAATCTCTTTGCCGTTACGGGCAATTGTTCCCAGCGCTGCCTGCTGAAATTACGGAAATCTTCGTCTATAAAGTACAAACCNTGAAAACCTTCGTGAGCCATGAATCTGTACCGTAAATAATCGGGAGATTCCCTTGATATTGAGATTATAGCGCCCGAACCGGGAACAATGCTCCCCTGCTCTTCGCTGATTATTTTCTCATTTATCAAAATCATTTCCAGTTCACG
>WRGH01000025.1 GCA_009787285.1 Brevinematales bacterium | reverse complement strand
TTCCAGCGAACAGTCAAAAACGATTGGCAATGTTTTGAAGAAGATAAAAGAATCGATCGACAAGATAACCAAATCTACCGAAACCGTATTAACGAGGTTTGCATCGATAGACTCAGGCGTCAAAACGGTGGCGGTTCAGGAAGGAAACATCCTCAACGCAATGGAGAAACAGGGAGAAGAAAGCGAACATGAATCGAGCAACACCAGTTTGACCGAAATTACAAATATGGTAAAGATTGGTTCCGAGGAAATGCTGAACGGCAGTCAGGAAGTAATACATGAGAGTCAGAACCTTGAAAAAGTAACGCAGGAAATAACAAGCGGAATGAACGAAATGGCAACCGGAGCGGAGCAGGTAAACGTAGCGGTACACAATGTCAATGAGATGGCTGCCAAAAACCGTGAAGCCATAGACAGTTTGATCAAGGAGGTCTCGCGGTTTAAGGTAGAATAATCAACAGCCCTGCAATAAATCTCGCACACAAAAGCGTGCAGGGTATTAACCCCTCAATACGAATAAAACCCTGCGACTCGCCGCGGGGTTTTCATTTTATGCGCAATAGGCGCTTATGCAGAAAATTAATCAATAATAATGCCTAAAGTCAGGTTCATTTTCTGTTCCCCCGTTCCATCAAAAATGACGAAAAATAAAATATTTTTTCATAATATGAACATATATGATCGGGAATTAATAATATAAAATATCTGTATTATGAGAATCGAAAAGACTTTTATAACCCAAACAATACAGCCTCGTTCATGGAATTTAACAAGCGAAACAGAAAACAANAAAAAGCTTCTGCTNTCGGTATACGACAGCCTTAACAGGCTCTACGCGACATTAATCAGGTTAAATAATGCAGTGGAAAGAAAAATCATGGAACAAAATCATAAAGGCTAGGAATTATAAAGAGATGGCCAACAAGAACCGCTAAGGCATTGACACCTTAATACGGGCGGTCTCGCGGTTTAAAGTTGAGTGACGAACAGCGCAGCCCTANNAATTTAAGATTTATACGCCGCGCTTAGCCAAAAAATGCGTAAAAATGACATAAAAAGTTGTTGATAAAGATTCTATTACAGTATATTATAGNAAACAAATGGTCTTTATGAAAAAAACTGTCATTTTATGGATCATGATTTTTATTTTTTCTCCCCGGATGTTTGCTGACGAAAATTTGGATAAATTCGGAAATATTTGTTTCACTTGGCAGTTACTTAATTATCAAGAAAATAACCAGAAAATAAATTTTATAAATTTAAATCCGCTGTTTTATTATAATGATAATTTTTTGATCAATTTTTATGAAAATACCAGTCAAAATAATAATTTTCTAAATAACCGATATATAAAAATAAATTCACAAAAAAATGATTTAGGTCTATTCAGTTCGATAATTTTGATAGGGGCAAGATTTGCAAGTTGGTCTATGAGTCGGCAGGAACGTAAGATTTATAATAATATGCGGGAACAACAAAGAGAAATAGAAAATATTTATCGGGAAATTTACTCTGACCCAAGCAGAAATTTTTATCAGAAAAAAACATTAGCTACGAGCCTCGCCACAGAGCGCTAATCATTGTCCGCAATTTTTTCCATAACAAATCTCAGGTCAGCATGGCATCAATACTAAATAACTGCAGGTCAGGATTATCGCCGAGCAGCGGGGTATCGTCTCTCTGCAAGGATGGAAAAACATATGGGTATTATATGCGGTGAAATATGATATATTTAAGATATGATAAATTTAATTGATGACCTGCATAAAAACAAAGATTTACCGGACGCTCAATTAAAAGAAATAATAGAAAGCGATGAATGTGAACAGGAGCTTTTTGAAAAAGCGGACGGCATCCGTCAGTCATATTACGGAACAGATATATATATTCGCGGCTTGATAGAATTCACCAATTACTGCAAAAACAACTGCTATTACTGCGGAATCCGCCGTGAAAATAAAAAGGTAAAACGCTACCGGCTCGGTAAAGATGAAATTCTGTCCTGCTGCAAGCAGGGATACGCGCTTGGATTTCGCACTTTCGTATTGCAGGGCGGAGAAGACGGCGCTTTTTCTGATGAATTGATCTGCGATATTGTTTCAAAAATAAAAACTCTTTACCCCGATTGCGCGGTTACATTGTCATTAGGCGAAAAATCACATGACAGTTATAACTCTTATTTTAAAGCGGGAGCCGACCGCTATCTACTCCGTCACGAAACGGCAAACGCGGAGCATTACCGCGCATTACACCCTGACAGCATGAGTCTCGAAAACCGGAAAAAATGTTTATGGGATTTGAAGGAAATCGGTTATGCGGTTGGGTCGGGTTTTATGGTTGGCTCTCCGTATCAAACAACCGAATGTTTAATTGATGATTTACGTTTTTTACAAGAATTACAGCCCGATATGGTTGGAATCGGCCCCTATATTTCTCATAAAAATACACCATTTAGCGATCACAAGAACGGCGATTTACACTTATGCCTCAGACTCATAGCCATTATCCGCCTTATGTTTCCGGACGCGTTGATACCGGCTACAACCGCGCTTGGAACTATTGACAAAAGAGGCCGTGAATTAGGATTAACTGCGGGAGCAAATGTGGTTATGCCCAATCTTAGTCCCGTCAATGTAAGAAAACAATATGAGCTGTATGACAATAAAATATGCGTTTACGAGGGAGCGGCGCAGTGCCGGGGCTGTCTGGAAAACAGAGTTGCGTCTGTAGGTTATCATATGGTAACNAATATCGGTAATAAAAACAGCGCAAAAAAATACGTTTAAAAAATGACGAAAATTTATTTGTTCTATACAACCGGATATCACATATCTGTGTAAAATCTTTAAGAGAGTGTGCGCCGGTTATGTTCTTTACGGTTACGGCAGTATTCACAACCGTTTTTTTTGCTATAATATTAACACATAGCGCAACGGAAGGAGGGACCGATGCCAGAGCAATATATTTATAGAAATAACGAATATATAGAAATTCTGCCGGTATGGGCGCAGGAACTTGCGTCCAAATACGGGTCTAAAACTGCAAATCTTTACATATTGTACGGGAATATACGCGACTTGCTTCCGCATAGAAGAAAGGAAGATGAATTTACTTTTACCCGTGTACAGGAGTATGTTTCAGAAGTTTTATTCGGCAAACGCGATATTATTGCATACTACGATTGTTCAAGCGGAGTAACATTTTGCGAACCGGAAATGGAACGGGATTANCTTACCGCCGTATCAAAGTTCTGTACAAACTCTGATGTTGACAAAAGTGATTTTGTTTCAAGCGATCCTAAAATATCTTTTCCGTACCTTGAAAAATATTTTATTTCCCGAATACCGGCGGACAGGAGGGAAAAATGCCGCATGGTGCTTATCATCGACTTCGCGGAGCACATGGTTCCGGCCGGAGACTTGATCCGTCTTTCTGATACAGACCGTTATTGCATGGTTACATTTAACCGCTGGGCAACAGATCCGAAATTTATTAAAGGTGATATTTCAATAATTCTGCTGACAGAAAATCTTGCGGATATTTCATCCCGCCTTTCCGGTTCTCCGTATACTGTAAAAATAAGCGTTCCTTTTCCCGACATCAGCGTAAGGGAAAGTTTTCTCCGTTCAAAAGAAAAAAAAGGCAAACTGCTTCTTGAACGCGGACTAAATCCGGAAAAACTTGCCGCAATAACATCAGGAATCAATTTAATGAATTTGAACCAGCTTACGGCGGAAAGTTTTGAAAAAGACGANCCGCTGTCGCTTGATTTTATGNGGCATAAAAAAAAGGAAATTATCGAAAATGAAGCGGCNGGGCTTCTGGAATTTATGGAAACTTCGTTTAACCTTTCTCATGTATCAGGCCATGACTTTATAAAGAAGCGGTTTAAGAACGCCGCTAAGGCGATTAAAATGGGACGCCATGATGTTTTGCCGATGGGTTATCTGATCGCAGGCCCTGTCGGAACAGGAAAAAGTTTTATGGTAAATGCTTTTGCAGGAGAGATCGGAATCCCAATGGTGAAGTTCCGCAATTTCAGAACGAAGTGGCAGGGGGAAACAGAATCAAACCTGGAAAAAGTTTTAAATATTCTTGTAGCAATGGCTCCTGTCGGAGTTATGATTGACGAAGCGGACGCTTTTCTCGGCGACCGTGATCAGGAAGGCGATTCAGGCACAAGCAACCGCGTTTTTGCCCAGATAGCAAGTTTTATGGGAAACACCGAATACCGAGGGAAAATTATATGGTTTTTGATCACCTGCCGCCCTGATCTGATACCGATCGACCTGAAGCGTCAAGGACGCGCTGAAGAGCATCTTGCCCTTTTTTATCCTGAGACGGAAAAGGACAGGGAAGACCTTTTTAAAACGCTGATTCGTAAACTTGATCTTGATATTCGCAACTTTTCTATTGCAGACCTTTTCAGAAAATATAAATATGAATATTCCGGCGCTGACCTTGAGGCGGTTCTTGTCCGCGCAAAACTGCTCGCGGCAATGGACGACCGTATTTTTGTAAAACGCGAAGATATGGAAGAAGCAATGGGGGATTTTGTTCCGGCTGCTTATCCTCATGAAGTTGCATTGCAGAATCTTGTCGCTGTTTTGGAATGTACTTCCAAAGAGATGATACCGAAAGACTTCCGCAATCTGCCGCGCAGTAAAATTATCAACGATATTCAGGAATTAAAAGCCTTGCTGGGAGAAAGGTAGCGGACTTGTTTGATAAAACGGTCAGTTGTCGAACAAATCCGATGATTTACTATGCCGACCCCAAACAATGAATAATCGTACTTTACCGGGTCCTCAGGGCAAAACTCCCGTAATTTTTCCGTAAGCTCTATTACCGATTTTTTGTCGTTTAACTTACGCTCCAAAAGCCTAAGTTTCCTTGCTGTCCGTGTAACATGAACGTCAAGCGGAATGTACAAGGCGGCAGGTTTTAAATTTTTCCAGAGACCGAGATCAACCGGTCCCTTGCGCACAAGCCAGCGCAGCGCAAGGTTGAGCCGCTTGCACGCGGAGCCGTTCCTGTCCTGCGCGCCAGGATTTGAAATGTGTTTTGAATAACGCCCGTTGTTTGCCCCTGCCATTTCTTCGCGAAACAGGGCAAAACCTTCCCATACATCCGGCGAAGCCGTAAACAATTCTTCCAGATTTTTATATTTCGCGTAACAGTGTTTAAAGCCGCGGCAGAAGTATTTAAAGTCGTTCTCAAAAAAAGTGCGGTGAATGTTGCGGTTTTTAAGTTTTTTGTATCCGCCGGACATTACAAAGTTATACGGACTGTTTTCCATAATAACAAACATTTTTTCCGCGCTGCGAAGAATTATGTCGCGCCTGCCCCACGCGATTGTAGCGGAAAGAAAAGCCGCTATTTCAATATCTTCACGTTTTGAAAACCTGCGCGGAAACTGAACCGGATCAGAGTGAATAAAATCTTTTGTACAGATTTTTTCGTACCAAAGATCAAGTTGTTGTTTTAAGCGCCCGTCTTTCTTTTCCATAAGAGACTACAAGCGGGAATAATTGGGCGCTTCCTGTGTAATCGTAATATTATGGGGATGGCTTTCACGCAGACCGGAAGCTGTAATCTTTACGAATTTTTTGTATTGTTTCAATTCCGTAATACTTCGGCAGCCGCAGTAACCCATACCCTTGCGAAGTCCCGCAACAAGCTGATTCATGTATGTACGCAGCTCGCCCTTGTAAGGGACACGGCCTTCAATGCCTTCCGGAACAGGTTCTTCATCCTTGCTAATCTGATAACGGTCAGCTGAGCCGTCTGCGATTGCGCCCATACTGCCCATCCCTCGGTATTCTTTGTAAATTCTTCCGTCGAAAATAATCTCGCTTCCCGGCGATTCCCTAAGGCCTGCAAACAGGTTTCCAATCATTACAACATTTGCTCCGGCTCCGATAGCCTTGGTTATATCTCCCGAAAATTTAATGCCGCCGTCGGCTATTACCGGAATGCCGGATTTTTCCGCTTCTTCGGCGCAGTCAAGAACAGCCGTAAACTGCGGTACGCCGATACCGGCAATAATTCTTGTAGTACAGATAGAACCGGGTCCGATACCGACTTTAACGGCGTCTGCTCCGGCTTCGATAATTCTTCTTGTTCCTTCTTTGGTAGCGACATTACCGCCGATTACAGGAATATTATAATCTTTCTTAATCTTACGTATAGCATCCATTACATTTTTTGAATCGCCGTGAGCTGTATCCAAAACAACAAAATCAACTTTGGCTTTAATTAACAGGGAAAGACGTTCAGGATAATCATTAGGTGAAATCGCGGCTCCTACAATGAGTCTTCCTGATTTGTCTGTTGACGCATTAGGGAAATTTTTATGCTTTTCCATGTCGGTTACGGTGATAAGCCCTGTAAGTTTGCCTTCTTTGTTTACAACCGGAAGTTTTTCAATCCGGTTTTCAAAAAATATCTTCCTGACTTTGTCCAGAGACGGTTCATCTTCCATTTTTACAAGGTCTTGTGTCATTACGCTTGTTACAGACAGGGAATCATCATCACAGAAACGCAGATCGCGGTTCGTAATAATTCCTTTTAATTTTCCTTCGCTGTCCACTACCGGAAGGCCTGAGATACCGTATCTGCTTACCAATTCCCTGACATCGCTTATATGCGCGTCATGCGGAACGGTTACGGGAGAATCAATTATCCAGTTTAAAAAACGCTTAACGCCAGAAACCTGCCGCGCCTGTTCTTCGGGGCTTAGATTACGGTGAACAACTCCCGCCCCTCCTTCCAGCGCAATTGCAATCGCAAGTTTTTCTTCCGTTACGGTGTCCATAGCGGCTGAAATTACCGGAACATTAAGATTAATTCCTTTGCATAACACAGTTTGAATGTTACAGTCCTTCGGCAGTATTTCCGAATATCCCGGCTGCAAAAGAACATCGTCATAAGATAAACCTTTAGTGAACATCATTCCCTCCCATTAATGATTTATATTTTTTTGCAATTGTTTTTGCTTTTTCGGAAGCAAGACCGCAGTAACGCTGAGGATTCTCAAAGAATGACAATGCGCCGTCCTTTGTTTCAATTAATCCGAGTTCTTTTAATTTGCCGCCTATTTTTTCGAGTAACGCAGGCTCTTTTGCAAGAGCTGCGGCAAAACTTGTTTTCTCTTTTTCTGCGGAAAGAGTGATTCTGCGGATAATCTCGTGCGCGTCTGAAACGCCTGTTTCCGCTAATAAAATGTAGGCAGGCTCCGCCATTATGCCACCCGGCAAATTTCCGCCGTCATCGTTTAAGTTTGCATGAAGACGCTCCCTGTCAACGCCAAGCCCCTTAATTACGCCCGTCATCCGTGAAACAGCGAGGCAAAAACCTGCAATGTAATCTGCAATAAAACGCTGGCTCGCTGAATTTGTAAGGTCTCTCTGGTGTTCGCTGATCTGATCCATGAAAAAAGTATTTACNCTCGGCATAAAAGCTTTCCATAAACTTTTAACGTGCTCCGAATTCCACGGATTGCGTTTTTGCGGCATTGTAGAGGAACCGACCTGATCGGAACCGAACCCTTCGCGCACTTCGCTGATTTCGCTTCGCTGCAAATTACGCAGATCATCGGCAAGATTTGCGATTATGCCGAAGGCAACGTTGAATTCCAAAAGAAGGCGCAGAAGATATTCAGGCTCCACAAGCTGCGTGGAATGTTCNGAAGGTTCAAGTCCAAGGTCTGCAAGATAAATGCGCTCAAGTTCCATTGGGTCTTTTACAATCATGCTGGCAGCGTTATATGCTCCGACAGCGCCTGAAAGTTTACCTTTTAATTCTTTTGAGCGCTTTTCAATTTCCAAAATTGATTTTCCAAGACGCGAGACATATTCGGCAAATGCAAACCCAAGCGTAATCGGAACAGCATACTGTCCNTGCGTACGCCCAACCTGCGGAGTTTCCGCTTCACGTTCTGTAAAAATACACAATAAAAGTTCCAATTTTTTAAGGAGGGGAAGGACAACATCGCGGCTTACTCCTGCCATTCGCCATGACAGGCTTGTATCCAGAATATCAACGCTGGTCGCTCCAAGGTGAACAAGCGCAGATAAATCCTGCGGAACTTTCCGTTTCAGGACATTTACAAGCGCCCTTATGTTATGATGCGTTTTTTCTTCTTCTAAATATACTTCTTCAGGATCGACCTTGCATTTATCAAGCTCTGTNCTCAGCGCATCTGTCATTTTTCCGCGTATTTTAAGATGAGCGCAGACAAGGGCAATCTCCGCNTTGACGCAGGCGGTAATGGATGCTTCTTCTGAAATCCAGGGGACAAGGGAATTATAAACTTCCTGTTCGGAAACAGAATAACGATGATCAATGGGAGAAATGTTGTTGAATATACTGCGGGCTTCCATATTCGATAATGGCATAAAAATAAAACAGTGTCAATATAAAAAACATGAAAAATGCCACTTGAAAAAAGAACAAAGAGGGTTGAAAATATTGTTAGTCGGGAGGGTTTTTTAATGAGCAGCATTACAATTACAAACGATAATTTTGAAAGTGAAGTTTTGCAGTCACCGGTTCCGGTGCTGATTGATTTTTGGGCTCCATGGTGCGGCCCCTGTAAAATGATAAGCCCTATGGTTGATCAAATTGCCGGTGAATATTCCGGTAAATTAAAAGTGGGCAAAGTCAATGTAGATGAAGAAACCGCCATTGCAGAACAGCATGGGATTGTTTCAATTCCCACACTTGTCCTTTACAAAGACGGCGCTCTGGCAGGTCAAAAAACCGGAGCTGCTCCCAAAAACGATATTATCTCCCTGTTTAAAAATTTACTTTGAGTACCTTTTAGCGNTATTTGGTTTTCCCGGAGTCGCACAACTNGTATCAGTGATATACCAGTCTTTTGCCGTGCCTGTATTTTCTACATTTTCATCGCGGCAGATTGTACGGGTATTGGTTGCTTTACTGCTTGCGACCGCATCTTGAGGACTNCAGACCTCTCCAGCCGGAGATTTCCATGATCCGCTGTTAAATAAAAATCCGGCGGCTTCTGCAAAATAATCTTTAGTCCACCATGTATCAGGGTTTTCAGATAGTATTACCGCGTCAATCACCCTGTCGTCCTGATCCAAAACGTAAATCACAGCGGTTTTATGCAGTAATTTTTTATCTCCCGGTATCCAAAAATCCCGCGCTGTCGGCGAAGCGTTTATACCGTCTGATTCATCAAGATCTCTTCCGTATTCGTCCTTGCTTNATTGATTAAAAGTACGCAGATGAAGCGTCATATATTCGCCTTTTTTAACTTCGACAGGTGAAAACTCGTAAATAGTTTTTTTAGCGGCAGCTGAATTACCGCTGATAACTACCCGCATCGCTCCCAAATTACCCGCCGATTTCATTTTAAATTCTATAAATTCTTCTTTTTTTCCGGCGGCAGCATTGGAATATTCCGTACAAATTTCATTAATTTCCAATTTCGGCATACGGTTGTTTCTGGAGCGCAGCGGAATAAGTACATTGACAGTGTTTTTATGAGCGTCTTCCGCAAGCAAATCTGCGGTAAGCAGCATACCGGGCGCGGCATTTTCATTAAGCGTTACTTTTACAGTACTTCCGTCTTCAATTGAAACAACTGAAATATCAGGTTCAAAACTCAATGATGTAACTTTTACTTCACATGAAAATTCGAAAGCAATCTCATTTTCCGACAATGCTTTGCAATTAAGAAATACAGGAGCCTGCGAACTGCTCCCCAATAATAATGTGGCAATTGCGGATTCTCCTCCCGTTGAACATGAACCCAGTACAATACAGGTTCCCAAAAAGAAAAAAAGCTTTTTCATAATTTTACCTCCGCCCATATATGGGTGCGGATATGCTCAGGCGCTTTACCGGAAAAATGGATATTTAAAAGGAATTTCCGGGTTTTCATTGTGTCTGAACGGCTGGACAAGGATATTTACAATATGGTAAGGTATTACAATAGGTAATTTCTAAAAACTTCAGTTTTTTGATGTTCCCAATATAGATTCAGAGGTATTTTATGGCGCTGAAAGATAAAAAAAAGCAAATTAAAAATGACACTTCTTCATCTTCTGAAATTGTTCATAAATTCAAGCAGAATCCCGGTATTTATATAGGATCGGTTGTCATTCTTGTTCTTATAACTGTAACGTTTGTCGGGGGTGACTATTTGTCAGGCCGTTATAAGGGAAGGGGCGGGGACATGACTTTTGGGTATTATGACAAGGTTCCGGTAACGTTGATACCCGGCAATACGTTTGCAAAATACTATGAACAAGTCCTGCGGTACTATCAGGCTCAAGGCGCAGATCTTAGTAATTATTTTGCCACATCGCAGATTTGGCGGCAGGCATATGAAATGACAGTAACGCATACTGCAATTTTACAGATGCTGAAAAGATCAAATTATTCAGTTCCTGAAAAAACAGTTGACAAGGAGGTAGCTCAGCTTCCCCAGTTTCAGGACAACGGGCGTTTTTCGACCGCTTTGTATAACCAAATGTCAGATACAGCACGTCTCGCACTATGGAGGCAGATACAGGAAGAACTAGCTAAGAATAATTATTATCTGGATTTTCTTTATGGTTTGATGATACCTTCGGGAGAAGCTGATTTTTTAGGTAAAATGACTTCCACTATGAGAAGTTTTGAAATGGTATCATTTAGCATTGATAATTATCCTGAATCTGAATATCAGTCCTATGTGCGGGAAAAGGCGAATCTTTTCAGAACAATTCATTTGTCAAGGATCAGTGTAAATTCCGGCGAAAGGGAAGCGAAGAAAATTCTTGATTCAATAAAAAGCGGCGCTGAAACATTTGAAGATGCCGCAAGGACCCAGTCGCAGGACAGTTATGCAAGCAAGGGCGGAGATACGGGCATCCGCTATTATTATGAAATTGAAAATGAAATCTCCGGCGCGGCAGATCGTGAAGCTATTTTAAACCTTCGTAAGGGAGAGATAAGTGATTGTTTCAAGATTAACGACAGTTGGGTAATTTTCAGGGTTGAAGATGAGATAAAACCCGCAGATTTTAACGATTACTCCGTAATGGATAGAGTAAAGTCATACTTAAAGAGCTTTGACAGAGGCCGCATGGAAGACTGGACTGTCGCACAGGCAAGAGAATTTATCAGGGACGCGCAGGATTCAGGGTTTGATAATGCGGCGNTGCAATGGAGTCTTAATAAATACAGTTTCGGTCCGCTTCCGATAAATTACGCGGGAGTCGAACTTTTTACAACACTTGAATCTTTTTCAGATTCGGGGTTTCCGCAGCAGGAACTTCAAAATTTATCCCGCAACGAAAATTTCTGGAAAATTGCTTTTTCTACAAAACTAAATACTTCTTCCGAGCCGCTTGTACAGGGAAACAATGTGCTTGTGTTTCTGCCTGTTGAACAGATTGACGCNGATGAATCCGTCATAAATAATATTGCATATATATATACATCCGGATTAAGTATGTTAGCTGAACAATCTCTTCAGTCATATTTCATGAGCAATCCAAAGTCAAAGTTGGATGATCGTTTTTGGGATACATTTTTTAAATACATCACGCCGTAAGGTAAATATATGCAAGGGTTAGTCCGAAACGGGATAACGCTCCTTTCGGGACATGATCCTGTTAAACGTTGCGAGCGCATTGCAGATGCAGTCTCTGTCAGGGATAAAACCCTTTACTTTTGCCCGTCGCCGCTTTACTGTTACGGTCTTGAAAAGTTTATGATGCGGCTTGATACACAAGCCCCCAATTCTGCAGTATTGTGCATTGAAGCAGACCCTGAACTTTACGAATTGACAAAAAACAGTTTAACCTCTTCTCTTGCCGCCAATAAAATGCTGCATATAACGAATATTTGCGAAGCTGCGAATTTGTGCGCATTTGTCCGCGATTCATGGGGCGCAAGGGCTTTCCGGCGGATAGAAATCTTAAAATTTACAGGCGGCTGGCAGCTTTCAGGCAGTCTGTACGATTCGCTTTTTGAAGCGCTTCGCCGTGAAATTGCCGTAGACTGGGGTAATGCCATAACTCTTGCAAAGCTCGGACGGCTGTACATTCGCAATGCTCTGAGAAATATTTCCCTTTTACCGCATTTTCAGTCAATTGCAAATCTTTCATTTGGCTCTTCTCCCCTGCTTGTTCTTGGCGCAGGTCCGTCCCTTGATGAAACTCTTGATACCCTTGAAATTCATTTTTCCGGTAATCTTCACTGCCCTGAAAAACGTCCCTTTAAAATCATCTGCGTTGATACCTGCCTTGGCGCATTGAAAGACAGAAACATTGTCCCCGACCTTGTAGTTATACTTGAAAGCCAATACTGGAATTTGCGGGATTTTATCGGCTGTAAAGGCTGGAATGTAAGGAGCGCAATAGACCTTTCAGCTTATCCCGCATCTGCTCGGATTCTTTCGGGCGAGGGCTTTATTTTTATGACGCCGTGGACTTCGCTTCGTATCTTTGAAAGGTTAAAGAATTCAGGGCTTTGCCCTTTAGTTATTTCACCGTTGGGTTCTGTGGGNTTAACTGCGGCGGAAGNTGCAAGGCGCATCAGCNGCGGCAAAATAATTTTCAGCGGGCTGGACTTTTCCTTTACTGCGGATAAATACCATGCCCGCTCCACGCCCGGACACCGCAGCCGCCTTAATGCGCAAAACCGCATTAAGGGAATTGTCAATACTGCGGCTTTTGACGCGGCTTCTTTTACAGCCGTTTCAAAATCCGGAGTAAATATTAAATCAAGCCCTGTTATGCGAAATTACAGAGACCTCTTTGAACAGGAATTCGCAGGCGATCCGCGCCTGTTTGACATAACGGGTACGGGGCTTCCGCTTGGGATTAAA
>WRGH01000024.1 GCA_009787285.1 Brevinematales bacterium | reverse complement strand
GCTTTAGGGGTTTGCCCTTATAGCTCAGTTGGCAGAGCACATCCATGGTAAGGATGAGGTCATCAGTTCGATTCTGATTGAGGGCTGATAATTAAACGGAAGAATCTGTTTTCTATTTAATTATCTTTGAAATATTTGGAATATAAAGAGGTTTATTATGGCAAGCAAAAAAACTGCGGTAGAATTAATTGCCTTACAGTGCAGCGAGTGTAAAAGACGCAATTATACAACAAGTAAAAACAGGCGCAATATTCAGGAAAAACTTGAATTTAAGAAGTATTGCCCGCATGACCGGAAACATACGCTCCACAAGGAGACCAAAATAAAGTAGAAACAAAGGCGTATAGCTCAGCTGGTAGAGCGGCGGTCTCCAAAACCGCAGGTCGTGGGTTCGAAGCCTACTGCGCCTGAAACGGCATGAGCCGTATAAAGGAAAAGAGATGAGTATTGTACAGTTTGCAAAAGAATCTTATGCAGAGTTAAAAAAGGTAATTTGGCCGGGCAGAGACGATGTAATAAGCTCGGTTAAAGTTGTTATTGTTTCTACCATTATAGTAGCTGCAATTTTAGGATTATTAGATGTATTGCTGCTCTTTGGTATCAGGACATTATTTTAGGACAAGTAAGGTAAAGAATGGCGACTGGCTGGTATGTCCTGCATACATATTCAGGATATGAAAATAAAATAGAAAAAACTATCCGCATGATGATCGAAAACGGAGAATTGGACAGAAATGTNGTCTGTGATATCAAAGTTCCCAGTGAAGAGGTTGTCGAAGTAAAAGACGGCAAAAAACGCACACAGACAAGGAAATTTCTGCCGGGTTATATCCTTGTAGAGATGAATCTGCCGGATGCGGAAATGGGCTGGAAAGCGCCCTGNTCGAAAATAAAGAAAATTCAAGGCGTGACAGGTTTTGTCGGGACTCCGGCAGATCGTAAACCGCAGCCGCTGTCAGGCGACGAAGCCCGCGCAATACTTCAAAAATCCGGTGAAATTAAAGGTGAAAGGACAGTCCGCGCAAGGCAGACATTTGCAGCGGGAGAACAGGTCAAAATTATTGACGGACCGTTTGAGTCATTTGTCGGAACTATAGAAGAAGTTAATCACGAGAAAAATAAACTTAAGGTAATGGTCGGAATTTTTGGCAGAAATGCGCCTGTGGAAGTTGATCTTCTGCAGGTAGAAAAAGTATAGAAGTGGGAGTTCTGTCTGACCGCTTGCAAGTGTCAGACCGGACGTTAATCCGGTTTGCCGCCGGACATACCACGAAGGAGTAAGAAATGGCAAAGAAAAAGATTGTAGCTTTTGTCAAGCTGCAATGTCCTGCGGGGAAAGCCACTCCGGCNCCGCCCGTAGGTCCTGCGCTTGGTCCGCACGGAGTAAGCGCGCCTCAGTTTGTCCAGCAGTTTAACGACAGGACAAAAACCATGGAACCGGGACTCATTATTCCGGTTATAATCACTATTTACGCGGATAAGTCATTTACTTTTATCCTTAAGACTCCTCCTGCATCCGTATTGATTAAAAAAGCAATCGGACTGGAAAAAGGATCAAAAGAATCCCACAAGGTTAAGGTAGGTAAAATTTCCAGGTCTAAACTTGAGGATATTGCCAAAACCAAAATGGCGGATCTTTCAGCTAACGATCTTAACGCTGCTGTAAAGATAATTGCCGGTACTGCCCGGTCTATGGGTGTTGAGGTGGAAAAATGAAACGCGGAAAAAAATACAAAGAAAACGCCAAAAAATACAACCCCGTCAATAGTTATGAGCTGGTCGAGGCATTAACCCTTGTCAAGTCAATGGCTTACGCAAAGTTTGACGAGACCGTGGATATGTCCGTAAAACTTAACCTTAAAAAGAGCCAGTCGGTGCGCGACACAGTAGTTCTTCCCCATCAGTTCCGGGGTGAAAAGAAAGTGCTTGTTTTCTGTAAACCGGAAAAAGAAAAGGAAGCTCAGGAAGCGGGAGCGGCGTTTGTCGGCGCTGATGATTTAATCGAAAAGGTAAAGGGCGGCTGGACTGATTTTGATGTAGCCGTTGCGACTCCCGATATGATGAAAGAAGTCGGTAAGTTAGGCATGGTGCTTGGACGCAAGGGACTTATGCCAAANCCGAAAACAGGAACNGTTACCTTTGATCTCAANGGTACGTTAGCTGAACTTAAAAAAGGCCGCGTTGAATTCAGGGCGGACAAAACAGGCGTTATTCATCTTGCTGTCGGCAAGGTATCAATGGAACCCGAAAAAGTGGCGGAAAATATTCATGCGGTAGTTACTGAAATCAAACGTAAACGGCCTGTCGATGTAAAAGGTGAATTCATTCAAACTGTTTCAGTAGCTTCTACTATGGGACCCGGCGTTTGGGTTGCCATTAGGGATCAGGAGTAAGGGGGAATCATGGCTATAATAGCGAAAAAAATACAGGAAAACAAAACAAAAGCTATCGGAGAATTAAAAGAATCTCTGGGGAAAGCCGGTGATTTTATCTTTACCGATTACCGAGGGCTTACAGTAGAGCAGATTACTGCTTTAAGGAAACAGCTTCGTACGAAAGAAGTCAAATATGAAGTTGTAAAGAATAACTTTGCGCGCCTTGCATTTGAACAGCTTTCCATGCCGGATGTATCTTCCTACCTTGTCGGTCCTACTGCCGTAGCGATCACTCCGAAAGATGCCAACGAGGTGGCAAAAATACTCTATGAATTTACAAAAGAAGTTCCCGCTTTGAAGGTTAAGGGCGCATTGGTAAGCGGTTCAGTTTACAATGCGGCGCAGACCGAAGCGTTCTCAAAACTTCCCGGCAGGCTGGAACTTATTTCCATGCTTATGTCGGTAATGAACGCCCCTGCGCGAAACCTTGCCGCCGCGCTTAACGATATTCCGTCAAGGCTGGTGCGTACGATAAAGGCTATTGCCGATCGGAAGGCAGGTTAATGTAATAAAAANCGTCAGGCTTCGGTGAACGAAAGTTCTAAGCTGCTGTTCCTGTCGGTTTATCCGGCTTAGGCCGGAATATCATCATGCGCTATATTCGTTGAATTAGGCGCCGGATGAACAAACAATTTGAAGGAGAAGATAATATGGCAGTTACAAAAGAAGAAATTTTGGATGCAATTGCATCCATGACAGTTCTGGAAGTTTCAGAACTTGTTAAAGCGATGGAAGAAAAATTCGGCGTTTCAGCCGCCGCGCCTGTTGCGGTAGCGGCTGTCGGCGCCGCTGCCGGAGCGGCAGCTCCAGCGGCGGAAGAAAAGACAGAGTTTAATGTCATTCTAAAAGCGTTTGATGAGACCAAGAAAATTGCCGTTATTAAGGAAGTCCGCGTCGTAACAGGGCTCGGTCTAAAAGAAGCAAAAGACCTTGTCGAAGGAGCGCCGAAGCCGCTTAAGGAAGGCGTTTCCAAAGANGAAGCAGGCAAAATCAAGGAAGTCATCACCGCAGCAGGCGGTACTGTTGAAATTCAGTAATTGTTTATCTGACCGTATAGATGATGTTTATATGGTCAGACAACTTTGGAAGAACACAGATTATTTTCTCATTTGTTTAAAGGAAGCAAGGCAGTTAAGGTTAAAACTTTAACTGCCTGAATAATTAAAGTGGTGTATATTTAAGTAAGGAAGGGGAAATTGATGGTCAAGGTAAAATCAGCGGAAAAACGGCAATATATCGGGAAAGATATTCAGGATGTAATGGATCTGCCGGATCTTATCGATATTCAGTTGAATTCTTACGAGCGTTTTTTACAGAGAGAAAAAGTCAAGAAGGGCGAGAAACTCGCAGTACAAGGTCTTCAGGAAGTTTTTGAAACCACATTCCCCATAAAAAGCCCCAATGAAGATATGCGGCTGGAATTCGAATACTACACTTTTGACGAAGACAATATCAAAGTGACGGAACTTGAATGCAAGCAAAAAGGACTTACCTATGCTGTTCCGCTGAAAGCGCGCGTCAATTTAGCTTTTCAGCAGACCGGAGAAATCAGGCAGAAAGATATTTACATGGGCGATATTCCTATTATGACAGAACGAGGTACGTTTATCATAAACGGAGCGGAGAGGGTAGTAGTTTCACAGATACACCGCTCGCCAGGCGTTATTTTCTGTCATGAAAAGGGAATATACTCATCGCGGATTATTCCCTATCGCGGAAGCTGGCTTGAATTTGAAATCGATCAAAAGCGGGAATTAATCTACGCAAAGATTGACAGGAAAAAGCGCATTTTGGGAACAATCTTCCTGCGTACATTGGGTTTTACTTCAAGAGAAGATATTATCAGCGCTTTTTATGTCACCAATACTTTAAAAATAAAAGATGACAGGGAAACAAAAGAAAATATTTCCGGTAAAGCGCTTGCAAAATCAATCTGGATAAAGGATGCCGAAGGCGGACAGAAACAGCTCTACCGCGCAGGTGAAAAACTTCATCCGCATAATATTGATGAACTTTTGAATAACGGAATTAAATCGGTTGATTATATAGATTTTGAAGCCGAAGGTTCGCTCAATTCGCCGATGCTTCTTAATTGTTTTGAACGCGAAGATATTAAGTTTGTCAAAGAAGGTTCCGAGCCGTCCAAAGATGAAGCGTTAATGGCTGTTTATTCCGTATTGATGCCCGGCGAGTCCATTACAGTTGATCAGGCGGAAAAAGATCTTCTTAGTATGTACTTTTCCGACCGCCGTTATGATCTTGGAAAAGTAGGACGTTACAAGCTTAACAAGAAATTCAATTTAGGTATCCCCATGAATAAATTAACCTTAGTCAATGAGGATATTATTGCTACCATGAAATACCTAATAAAGGTATATGTGGGCGATGAATATTTTGACGATATTGATCATCTTGGAAACAGGCGTATACGTTCTGTCGGCGAGCTTATGACCAATCAGATGAAAACAGCTTTCAGCCGNATGGAACGGATTGCCAGAGAAAGAATGAGCCTTAAGGAAACCGACACAATAAAGCCGCAGGAATTAATTTCCATAAAGCCGATTGTTGCGTCTATTAAGGAATTTTTCGGTTCCAGCCAGCTTTCACAGTTTATGGATCAGGTAAACCCTCTTGCGGAGCTTACGCACAAACGGCGTCTTAACGCTCTCGGTCCGGGCGGTCTTTCCCGCGACCGCGCCGGGTTTGAAGTGCGTGATGTGCATTACACCCACTACGGAAGAATGTGTCCGATTGAAACGCCGGAAGGTCCGAATATCGGCTTGATTGTTTCGCTTGCAAATTACACCCGCGTTAATGATTACGGCTTTTTGGAGACTCCTTACAGGAAAGTAAACAAAGGCGTCGCTACGAGGGACATTGAATATCTCTCGGCAATGGATGAAGATCGCTATTTCATAGCGCAGGCATCCGCTAAAGTTAACAACAACGGTTCATTTGCGGAAGATCAGATTTCATGCCGCCGTCAGGGCGATTACACAACACGCGGGCCTGAAGACATTCAATACATGGATGTTTCTCCNAAACAGATCATTTCNGTTTCAGCNTCGCTCATTCCGTTTCTTGAGCATGACGACGCAAACCGCGCGCTTATGGGTTCAAACATGCAGCGTCAGGCAGTTCCGCTGGTTTTTCCGGAAGCTCCGCGCGTTGGGACAGGAATGGAATCAAAATGCGCATANGACTCAGGCGTACTTGTTAAGGCAAGGCGCGGCGGAACTGTTCTTCGCGTAACATCGCAGGAAATTGTTGTAAAGCCGGAAAGAGCCGGTAATCCGAAACCGGCGGCTCAAGTAACGCTGGATGACAGCGGCAATGATGTTTACCAGCTTCTGAAATTTCAGAGAACCAATCAGGATACTTGTTACAACCAGCGTCCNATTGTCAGGCTTGGTGAGAAAATTACCTCAGGTCAGGTTATTGCGGACGGGCCTGCTACCCAAAACGGCGAGCTTGCGCTTGGGCGCAACATACTTGTAGGTTTCATGCCATGGAACGGCTACAACTATGANGATTCAATCCTTATTTCCCAAAAGGTAGTAAAGGATGACATGTTTACGTCAATTCATATAAAAGAATTTATTATAGAAGTCAGGGAAACAAAACTTGGTCCTGAAAAAATTACGCGTGATATTCCCAATACATCGGAAAAAAGCCTTGATAACCTTGACGCCGAAGGTATAATTCGCGTCGGCGCAAAAGTGCGTTCAGGCGATATCCTTGTCGGCAAGGTAACGCCGAAAAACGAAACGGAAACAACGCCTGAATTTAAACTTTTAAATTCAATCTTCGGAGAGAAAGCAAAGGAAGTACGCGACACTTCGCTTAAAGTTCAGCANGGTATTGAAGGTACAGTNATTGACATTCAACGGCTCAAGCGGACAGAACATGACAGCTTAAGTCCGGGAGTTGATGAAGTTGTTAAAGTGTTAATAGCTACAAAAAGAAAACTCCGCGAAGGCGACAAAATGGCAGGCCGGCACGGCAACAAGGGCGTTGTCGCGCGCATTCTCCCTGAAGAAGATATGCCGTTCATGGAAGACGGAACTCCGCTTGATATTTGTCTTACCCCGCTTGGCGTTCCTTCGCGTATGAATATCGGCCAGCTTCTGGAAACAGAACTCGGCTGGGCCGGTTCCACTCTTGATGAATGGTATTCCGCCCCTGTTTTTCAGTCTCCTTCGACAAGTCAAATAGAAGAAAAACTGAAAGAAGCGGGGCTTCCTGTTACAAGTAAGGCGACTCTAAGGGACGGAAGAACAGGCGAGCCTTTTGTAAACCAAATTTTCTGCGGAGTGATTTACTTTCTTAAACTGCATCACCTTGTTGACGACAANATGCATGCCCGATCCACAGGTCCGTATTCGCTTGTTACCCAGCAGCCGCTCGGCGGAAAAGCCCAGTTCGGCGGACAGAGGTTAGGTGAAATGGAAGTCTGGGCGCTTGAAGCTTACGGGGCAGCCAACACATTGCAGGAACTTTTGACAATTAAATCAGACGATATGACAGGTCGTTCCAAAATTTACGAAGCAATTGTAAAGGGCGAACCTTCTACAACAGCGGGTATTCCGGAATCATTTAACGTACTGGTTCAGGAATTACGCGGCCTTGCTCTTGATCTGTCTATTTTTGACGCTAAGGGAAAGCAAATACCTCTCACTGAAAAGGATGAGGAACTAATAACCAAACCGGGAAGTAATTTTTAATTAGGGGTTGAAATAATGCGCGACATTCAGGATTTTGATTCGATAATGATTCGGCTGGCCTCGCCGGAAATGATTCGGTCGTGGTCATACGGGGAAGTAAAAAAACCGGAGACTATTAATTACCGGACGCTGAGGCCTGAGAAAGACGGTCTTTTCTGCGAACGAATTTTCGGCACTACAAAGGAATGGGAATGTTACTGCGGAAAATTCAAGTCGATCCGGTACAGGGGAGTAATCTGCGACCGCTGCGGCGTTGAAGTTACTCACTTTAAAGTGCGCCGTGAAAGAATGGGGCATATTGAATTGGCCGCTCCTGTTTCGCATATCTGGTATTATCGTTCTGTTCCGAGCCGCATGGGTCTTCTTCTTGATCTTCCCACAAGCCAGCTTCGTTCCGTACTTTATTATGAAAAATATATCGTTATAGATTCAGGCGATACAAACTTAAAAAAATGCCAGCTTCTTTCCGAAGAAGAATACTACAATGCTCAGGAACGTTACGGAGGCGGTTTTTCCGCCGGTATGGGAGCCGAAGCAGTCAGNGTTCTTCTTGAAAACTTAAATCTGGATCAAATGGTCACGGAGTTGCGTAANAAAATGATCGAAAAAGGGGCAAAGAGCGACAAGAGGCTCCTAAAGCGGATTGATATTGTTGAAAATTTCCGTAATTCAAACAACAAGCCGCAGTGGATGATCCTCTCTGTTATACCTGTTATCCCGCCCGAACTTCGTCCGATGGTACAGCTTGACGGCGGACGTTTTGCGACAAGCGATCTTAATGATTTATACCGCAGGGTAATTAACAGAAACAACCGTCTAAAAAGACTTCAGCTGCTGAATGCTCCCGATATAATTATACGCAATGAAAAACGAATGCTTCAGGAAGCTGTAGACGCGTTATTCGACAATTCAAAGAAAAAGAAAATTGTTAAAGGCTCTTCAAGCAGNCCGCTTAAATCAATCAGCGATATGCTCAAGGGAAAGCAGGGGCGTTTCCGCCAGAACCTTCTTGGGAAGCGCGTTGACTATTCGGGGCGCTCGGTTATTACAGTGGGTCCTGATCTTAAAATGTGGCAATGCGGTATTCCGACAAAGATGGCGCTTGAACTGTTTAAGCCGTTCATTATGAAAAAGCTTGTCGATAAGGACGTTGTTTTTAATATTAAAAAAGCCAAGATGCTTGTTGAACAGGAAACCCCTGAAGTTTTCGCAATCCTTGACGAAGTTGTAAAAGAACATCCTGTCCTTCTTAACCGCGCCCCGACTCTNCACAGACTCGGTATACAGGCGTTTGAACCGGTGCTTGTAGAGGGTAAAGCCATCAAACTGCATCCGCTTGTCTGTCACGCTTTTAACGCTGACTTTGACGGCGATCAGATGGCGGTTCATGTTCCGCTGACCCAGGCTGCGCAGATGGAGTGCTGGACACTCATGCTGAGCGCCCGTAANCTTCTTAATCCTGCAAACGGAAAAACAATTGTATTCCCGTCTCAGGATATGGTTTTGGGCATCAACTTCCTTACGAGGATAAAGCCGAATGCAAAACGTCCCGGTTCGTCAAAACCGGAAACAAAGGATAAAATACCGTACTATTCCAGCGCAGAAGAAGTTTTAATGGCAGTGGATAGAAAAGCGCTTGACTGGGAAGCCGCAATCCGCATTAAACCTACGAAATTTCCCGTATGGGGTGACAGGGCCGGCAATGAAGTAGAAACACTGCCTGACGGAACTGTTACTACTTCCGCAGGAAGGCTTGTTTTTAACGAAGAACTTCCCGAAAGCATTCCGTTTATTAATTATGAACTGAAAGACAAGGAATTGCGCGCGCTTATTGAGTATATATTCAAGGTAAAAGGTTCATGGATAACAGTACAGATGCTGGATGCAATAAAATCAACAGGTTACCGTTATTCGACTGTTTTCGGAGCGACTATAGGCGTTGATGATATTGTAGTTCCGAAAGAAAAGCCTGAAATGATCGACAAGGCAAACAAGGAAGTAGAGTCGATTCAAAAACAGTGGCGGCAGGGGCATATAACACAGGAAGAACGCTACAACCGTGTTGTTGAAATTTGGACAAAGACCAACGAAGAGCTTACAAATTTGGCGATGAAAACGCTTGAATCCGACAGGGACGGCTTCAATTCAATTTACATGATGTCAAATTCAGGAGCGCGCGGAAGCCGTAGTCAGATCAGGCAGCTTGCAGGTATGCGCGGTCTTATGGCAAAACCTTCCGGCGATATTAGCGAACTTCCTATTCGATCAAATTTTAAAGAGGGTCTTTCCGTTATCGAATTCTTTATTTCAACTAACGGCGCACGCAAGGGGCTTACCGATACCGCTTTAAAAACTGCGGAAGCCGGTTACCTTACGCGGCGTCTTGTAGATATAGCGCAGGACATGGTTGTTAACGAAGATGACTGCGGGACAATTAACGGCATTACATATTCGGCGATAAAGAGCGGAGAGGACATAATAGAGCCGTTAAAAGATCGTATAATAGGAAGATTTACGCTGGAACGCGTCAAACACCCGATAACAGGCGAGCTTATTGTTGATGTTAATGAAGAAATAACCGAAGCTGTCGCCGATGCTATCGACGCAGCCGGAGTAGAAACTGTGCGTATCAGGACAGTATTGACATGTGAGGCGAAATACGGCGTTTGCCGCAAATGTTACGGACGCGACCTTGCGACAAACCAAACGGTAGAAATAGGAGAAGCGGTAGGAACGATAGCCGCCCAGTCAATCGGTCAGCCGGGTACGCAGCTTACAATGCGCACATTCCATATCGGAGGCGTTGCGACAAAGGTCAGCGAAGAAAGCCGCATCACTCTTAAATATCCTGTATATATCAGGGATGTAGTTGGTACGCACATCCAGCTTGATAACGGACATTTTCTCTTTACACGCCGAGGTTATGCGACTGTAAACAAGGTAATGAGAGAATACAGGCTTGAACACGGAGACAAGCTGGTTGCAGTGGACGGAAGAAGAGTAAACCGTGGAGATGTGATAATCAAACGCAGGGGAGAGGATATTGTATCTCCTGAAATCGCATACGCCCTGATTCTGAAAGACAAGGAAGCGGAGACTCTGTACCTTATCGGTCAGGATCAAAAGATAGAAATAAGAAGCGGTTCCGACTTTGAAGTAAGGAAGGGGACTGTTGTTGAGGCGGAAAAAACAATTTCTACGTTTGATCCGTTCTCCGATCCGATTATTGCCGAAGTGGGCGGAACTGTCAAATATGAAGACATTATTTTGGGTTCCACGCTGAAAGAAGATATTAATGAAGATACAGGTTTTAAAGAAAAGCGCATAACAGAGTTCCAGCATGAAAGCAAACAGCCGCGTATCTTTATCGTTGACGGCAATGATAATGAAGTAGCCTCTTACTTCCTGCCCAGCGGCGCTTACATTCTGGTTGAAGAAGGAGACAAGATCATTGCAGGTAAAACGATTGCAAAAACATCAAAAGAATCTGCGAAAGCAATGGACATAACTTCAGGTCTTCCGCGTGTAAGCGAACTTTTTGAAGCGCGCAAACCCAAAAGCCCGGCAGTTCTTGCGCAGGTTTCGGGAACTGTATATTTCCGGGGCATTGTAAAAGGCAAGCGGAAAGTCGGCGTAGTTGACGCCTTTGGCCGTGAATTTACGCACCTTATTCCGATTAACAAACGGCTTTTGATCCGGGACGGCGATACGGTTGAAGCGGGAGAATCGCTGTGTATGGGCGCCGTTAATCCGCATGATGTTCTTTATATTATGGGTGAAAGCAAACTCCAGCGTTATCTGATGGACGAGATTCAACAGGTTTACCGGCTGCAGGGCGTATCCATAAATGACAAACATATCGGCGTTATTATCCGACAGATGATGCGTAAAGTAGAGATTCGTAAAGTCGGCGATACCAAATTTATTTACGGCTCTTCCGTAGACAAATACCGTTTCCATGAGGAAAATGCACAAGTCATCAAAGACGGCGGACAGCCCGCTGTTGCGCAGCCAATGTTCCAGGGAATAACAAAGGCATCGCTCAACATAGATTCTTTCCTTTCAGCGGCCAGTTTTCAGGAAACAACGCGCGTCCTTACAAATGCCGCGATTGCAGGTTCTACAGATTACCTGCGCGGCCTAAAGGAAAATATCATCATCGGTCATCCAATTCCGGCAGGCACAGGCATGAAACGTTACCGCAAAATAAAATTGTTCGATGATGAAAGCCAGGATTTGGATAAATACATGGAGGAAATTCTTGATAGGCGCAAACAGGAAGCTGAAGAAGTTGCNGTAACCGANNCGAATCAAGAGGAATTTACCGCTGAAACAGAGTGAGAGGCCTAGTTAAGAAGTCTTGTTAGGAGAAATANTTGCAGTACCGTATTGATAAGAGGACAGGCAATAAATTGTCTGTCCTCAGTTTTGGGTGTATGCGGTTTCCGAGGACTTTNGGCATGATTGATTTTCAAAAGTCACAAGAAATTGTCATGCACTCAATTGCTCAAGGCNTAAATTATTTTGATACTGCGTGGATTTATCCCGGCAGTGAAGAAACGCTTGGCGCAATTTTAAAAAACAACNATGTCCGCGGGAAAGTTTACATAGCTACAAAGCTGCCCCTTGTTTTGTTAAAAGGTTCAGGCGAAAAATCGGACGATTTTGATAAATATTTTAATCAATCCCTTGANAGGCTTNAAACAGATTATATTGATTATTACCTGATGCACATGATAACCGATTTAAATCAATGGCAAAAATTAAAAAATTCCGGAATTGAAGAGTGGATTACGAAAAAAAAGAAATCCGGCCAAATAAAACAAATTGGGTTTTCATTTCACGGCAGCGGGACGGAATTTTTAAAAGTTATTGATGGTTATGATTGGGATTTTTCTCAGATTCAATATAATTATTCCGATGAAAACTTTCAGGCTGGAGCGGCAGGCCTTCGCGCTGCGGCAAAAAAAATGGCAGTCGTTGTAATGGAACCGCTGCTTGGCGGGAAACTTGCCGTTGGTCTTCCTAAGGATGCGGTTAAGGTTTTTCAAAAAGCAGACAATAATTTGTCGCCTGCGGGATGGGCTTTAAATTGGATTTGGGATCAGGAAGAAGTGACGACGGTTCTTTCAGGCATGAGCAGTATGGCGCAACTTGAAGAAAATTTACGCNTTGCGGATGTTTCTGNGGCGGGAATGCTGACAGATAACCAAAAAACTGTTTATAAATCGGTGCTTGAAATTGTAAATCGCCGCCGTAAGGTTCGCTGTACGGGCTGTAATTACTGTATGCCGTGCCCTTCGGGTGTAAATATTCCGGGCTCTTTTTCTTCATATAACGCGAGGTACTCGCACGGCTTTGTTGAAGGGATGAAACAATATATTATGAGTACAGGTTTTACATCGGAAANNGGAAGCAGCCCAAGTCTGTGCATAAAATGCGGCAAATGCGAAACCCACTGTCCCCAGAAAATCCCCATAATGAAAGAGTTGGCGAATGTAAGGAAAAATATGGAACCTTGGTNGATAAAGCTTGCCGGTATCTGCGTCCTCAGTATTCTTGGCAAAAAACGCAGGAAAACCAATGTATAGATAAAGCGTATTTCATGGATGCGCCCATATAGGGCGGAGGTATATATGAAATATGTTTCGTTTTTAGTTGTTTCGCTTGTTGTTGTTTTAACAGCAGGCTGTGTTATATTTGGCGGCAGGAAAT
>WRGH01000023.1 GCA_009787285.1 Brevinematales bacterium | reverse complement strand
AAGGATATTGGGAAGTATTAAACCGCATTATTTGTTTCCTATTGACACTTTTTTCTATTTTTGGCATATTGGCTGTAACATCATTGCGCAGTGCGGTTATTTAGCCACCTTAGCTCAGTTGGTAGAGCAGCAGACTGAAAATCTGCGTGTCTGGAGTTCAATTCTCCGAGGTGGCANTCGTAATTCCTTATGTTATAAGGAATTAGCTTAGAGCTTTTTAAAGCTGTTTTTCAACATTCGTAGCATCGTGCAAGAATCGTGCATTTATCCTTTGAAATAATTTTTATTAAATACTTTGCTAACCTGCATTACTATAAAAAAGTACTTGACACTAAGCGCGGCATTATAGCTTCCTGCGGAAGCTTGATCTGTGTTATTATCATATAAAGGGAGATACCTCTTTAATTATGAAAAATAGAAAAACTAAAATTGTATGTTCTTTGGGTCCCGCATCATCCGGTGATGATGTCGTNCGCGGTCTTATACTTGCCGGAATGAATGTAGCTCGTCTTAATTTTTCTCACGGGATTAACGATGAGCATCGCGCTTCTGTAGAGCGCGTAAAACGTATTTCAAGCGAACTNGGAATNCCCGTNGCGATTCTGCTGGATACCAAGGGGCCGGAGATACGGACAGGCATGGTTGAAAATGACGGCAAGGTTACGATAAAAAACGGAGACCAGGTTATCATTTCTACCGATAATTGTTTTACCACAGCGGCCGAGAACGGGCTTCCCGCGCATATTTCATTGTCATGGAAAGAAGCGGAATCAAAACTGCAATGCGGACACCGCGTTCTTGTTGCGGACGGGCTTCTTGAGCTTGAAGTGATTGATACCGCCGGAGGCATTAAGTGCCGCGCAAACAACAGCGCCGTTATCGGCAGCAAAAAAAATGTAAACCTAATCGGCGTTCACGCCAATCTTCCCATTATGAGCGAACAGGACAAGAAAGACATAGAATTCGGTCTTACACTGGATATTGATTATATCGCCGCGAGTTTTTTGAGTTTTCCCCATGAAGTAACCGAAATAAGAGAATTNCTTGAAAGCCACTCTTCCCGAGTTAAAATTATTGCCAAAATTGAAAGCGGCGAGGGACTGGAAAATATAAAAGAAATCGCCCGGCTTGCTGACGGCGTAATGGTGGCAAGGGGCGACCTTGGCGTACAGCTTCCCACAGAGCAGATTCCTCTGGCGCAAAAACATATTATCAACGTATGCCGCAGGGCGGGAAAACCTGTCATTACCGCGACACAAATGCTGGAATCGATGATAGTGAATCCGCGTCCCACCCGCGCTGAACTGACCGATGTAGCGAACGCGATACTCGACGGAACAGACGCGATCATGCTTTCCGGCGAAACATCAGCGGGAGCGTACCCTGTGGAAGCGGTAAAAACAATGGACAAAATAGCGCTCACCATTGAGCAGTCCGATGAATTCCGTATGCGCATGAGGAATTTCCACGATGAATGCCATTCCGAAGTACATAACCCGAAAGAAAATTTGGGCATCATCATGTCGCGGGCCGGAGTTGAAACAGCGACGGCGGTAAACGCAAAAGCCATAGTTACGCCGACCCGCAGCGGCAATACCGCGCGAATCTTGAGCGTGTTCAGGCCGGACGAGCCTATTCTTGCCGTAACAACCGATAAGCGTTCTGAACGTATTATGCAGTTGTACTGGGGTGTTAATACCTATATCAAGTCGGAAGTCGATGATTCGGAAAGCATGATACTCAACACCATGAAGGCTGTTTCGGAAACCGGCGCAGCAGGTATTTCAGATAAAATAGTACTCATTGCCGGACTGCCGCTTGAAAGTCCGAATATGATAAATACTGTCCGTGTTATCATTATCGGGACGGTTCTTGCGCGTTCAAACGCCGGTGGTTACGCAAATCCTTCTATTACCCGCACGCAGGGCAGAATAATCCACGCCGCAAATCCCGATGAAGCCCGCAGTAAAATTACATCTTCGGGCGGCGGTGAAATACTTATCTGTAAAGTGCTGACCGAGGATTACAAGCCGGTCATCAGTATGGTAAACGGAATCATCTGTGAAGGAGTTTCTGTAATAAGCGAACAGGAGTTGCGCATTATCAATCCCAATCTTGTCTGGCTTACCCATATCAGAGACGCGGCAAAAAAACTTGAATCCGGATTAACGGTAACAATAGACGGAAAAGAACTGTTTGTGTACGAAGGAACTATTTAGAATCTGTCTATAATGTGGACACATTATAGACAGACTACTATTTAATAAATAGGTATTATTTACTGTTCTTTTTAAAGATTGAATCTATGAAAAAGCGCAGACAACGAAATTTAACTTTATTCGTAATCAAAATATTAAAACGAACGTACCGATTGTAATAAAAACTCCGCCGATAATTGTTTTTATTGTGATTGTTTCTTTCAATACTATAAATGCCATTACCATTCCGATTACTAAACTGAATTTATCTATTGGAATTACTTTTGAGGCTTCTCCGATTTGTAAAGCCCTATAATAACAAAGCCATGATAATCCGGTTGCTATGCCTGATAGTATTAAAAAGAGTAAGTTTTTATGCCCGATATTTATAATGTCATTTTGTTTTCCGGTAAAGAGAACAATAGCCCAGGACATAATAAGGACTACGACTGTTCTAATTGCTGTTGCCAAATTTGAATTTATATTTTGAATACCTATTTTTGCCAATATTGAAGTTAATGCCGCAAAAAAGGCTGATAATAAAGCGAATATAATCCACATAAAAACAATATATAATATTGACAAATATTTTGTCAATCCTATTATACGCCATTTTACGGAAAGATTTTGTACAGGGATTGGATTGTTTAAATAAGTTTGATTTTTAAAAAGTTGTTTTACAAATATATGACTTGGGGTATAATAAAAAAATAATAAAGGAGCGTATTATGCCCCATGTTGTAATTAAAACAATATCAGGTCCGTCAAAAGAGGCGCTGCAAAAAGCGGCAGAACAAATAGGCGATATTGTCAATAAAACTTTAGGAAAACCTAAAAAGTATATTTCGGTTTCTTTTGAGGAATACTCATTAGATGAGTGGGAAGGTGTTTATAAAGATTGTATAGAAGGCAGGGATAATTTACTTATAAAACCAGGCTATACTGACCCAAGACTTTTCAATAATGTTCTTCGCCGAATTTTTCATATAAACCATTCGAGAACGGGCGCGATTAAAATAATGTGTCCACATTATAGACAGACTCTAATTAACTACAATCCAGCTATATGCCGAAAATATATAAAAGGATATATTTTGCCCTGTATTGTTGAATTTGGAAACATTGATATACAAGATAATGTCATTTTAAAATCTACAAAAATTAACCGGATTTGGGGAGCCGAATATATGCTTATGGACAGCAGGACATTTATGGGCGGCACGAACGGGACTGAGTATTTACAAATAATTGATATGTTCCAGAAAATATGGGATATAAATAACTGCCGTAACACAGCTTAACGGTCATATAACTGACATACCTTGTTTTTCCCGTTATAATGAGCCCATGAGTGAAAACAAGCAAAAATTAAATTCTCTGGGACTTGAGATTCCGTCAATACTTCTGCCGCAGGNCGTTAATATGCAAAAGTGGCCGGTAATTGCATGCGATCAATTTACGCAGGATCGTGATTATTGGGAAAAGGCAAAGGCCGCCGCCGCAGGTTCTCCTTCGACATTAAACTTAATTTTTCCGGAAGTGTTTCTGTCAGACAATGATGCGCAAAAGAGAATTACCGATATTCATTCGTGTATGAAACGTTATCTGAAAGACGGAGTTTTTGGAGAACCCAGAAAGGGATTTATTTATATTGAAAGGGATACGCCATACCAAAAAAAACGCCGTGGTCTTATTGCGGCGGTTGATCTTGAACATTACGACTGGAAGCCGGATTCGCGTCCGTTGATCCGCTGTACTGAGGGAACTGTGGCGGAAAGGCTGCCTCCCAGAATGGACATTCGCCGCGGCGCGCCGCTTGAACTTCCCCACATTTTGCTTCTTATCGACGACGATACGGAAAGCCTGCTGCCGGCTCTTGCCGAGCGCGCCAAAAAACAGGCTCCTGTTTACAATACCCCGCTTATGATGGACAGCGGAAATATCAGCGGCTGGTTTTTGGATACGGAGGAAGATTTTGGTTTTATTGCAGATAAACTTGCCGAACTTTGCAGCCGCTCCGTCAACCGCTACGGAAACATAAACGGAAATAAGAATCCTTTTCTTTTTGCGGTGGGAGACGGCAACCATTCGCTTGCAGCCGCCAAAGGTATTTGGGAAGAAGTAAAAAAAGCCGACCCTGTAAACAGTTTTGCCAATCCATGCCGTTATGCGCTTGTAGAAATTGAAAATATCTATGATCCGGCTATTCAATTTGAGCCTATTCACCGTCTGGTTTTCGATGTTGGATTTGACGAAACGCTTTCTATCCTTTCGCAGCTTCCGGATTTNTCATGCCGTCCGGCAGACAAGGCTGAAGAGCTTCCGCATTTGTGCAAGGTGTCTTCCGCCGCAAACTGTTTTGGNGTCATTTCGCAGGATCGTTGTATGTTAGCGGAAACNTCCGCCGCAGGAATTTCAACCGCATGTTTACAGCCCCTGCTCGATAATTATAAAGGCAGATCGTTATCTATTGATTATATCCACGATNACGAAGAGCTGTTCCGTTTGNCTGTAAAAGACAGTAACTCAACGGGTATTTTACTGCCTCCTGTGCAAAAATCCGGGCTTTTTGAAACCGTAGGACGGCTTGGTCCCTTGCCGCGGAAAAGCTTTTCCATGGGACATTCCTGCGAAAAACGTTTTTATTTGGAGTGCCGCAGTCTTTTTATGTAGTTTTTTTCAAAAACTTGTTGTAATATTTTATTATGAAAAGAATTTTATTGTTTTTATTTCTGATTTATTCCTTTAATGCCGTATATGCGCAAAAGACACCTGTTGTAGGTATTATGGAATTTGAATCAGGCGGCGGCGTATCATCTGCCGATATTGGCAATATTTCCGGACAGGTTATTTCCGAATTAAATTCATGGGGGACGCTCAGTATTGTACGGGGTTCGGAAGGAGCCGCTTATGTTGTAAGAGTGATTGTTTCAAGACAGGGGAATCTTGTTGTTTTGGAAGCCAAAACTACAGATGCGGGAACCCAAAAATTATTAAATGAATCAAGAGAAACAGCGGCAAGCGTAAAGGAAATAAACATTATTTCATTTTGCGGCAAGATAACCGAAAAAGTCCCTCTGCCTAATTATCTGCTTGGAATATGGCAGGCGACGTTAAATATGCCGGACGGTCCTGTTGTCTGTATTATGGAATTCAAATCTGACAGAACTGTGAGAGTTGAAAGATACGACACATGGGAACATAAGCAGAACAACGCGTTAAGATATGAAGGATACGGAAACGGCGCTTATTCATACGCCGGTTATATGAACCGACAGATTACTATAAATAATCAGCAGGTACGCATAGATGCGACAATAAGCGTTCATTTAAGCCTTGAAGAAACGCTGCCCGAACAAACTTCTGTTAACCGGGCGGGATTGAGCATTGTTTTTAACGGAGACAGAAGCGCTTTTGATATTGTAAACGGTATATTTCCCTGCGGAAATAATTATGACGGTCTATCTGTTTATCCTTCCGCTGTGCTGGGATTTTCCCATTTTACGAAAAGCAGGTAGGTATTTATGGGCAAGAAAATAAATCGCAGTATTCATTTTTTAGTGTTAGCTGCAATCATTATTTTTGCGGCAGCCGGAAATTTGGCGGCGCAGAATGCTCAGCGAGCCGATCCTTTACGCTCGCCGGTCGGCGCGGCTCCTCTGTGGGAAACGGCAATTGGCGATACGATTAGGGGAATGCCTCACCTGCAGGCAAGCTCTGTTGTGCTTGTCGGTGAAAGCGGAAGCGTCAGGTCTTTTTTTATGAGCGGGACGCCTCTGTGGAACTTTGACGCTAGGGGAACGGCAGTTCCGTATATAGCGCGTTCTTATGAGGCCGCAACATATATTTGCAATACGGACGGCGTTTTTATGGCGATAAACAGGGTAGGCCGCGAACTTTGGCGGCTTAATCTTGGGAAGCCTGTTTCTTATTCGCCTGTTGTAGGCTGGGATGGCAGGGTTTTTGTTTTTATTGATTCTGTAATAACATGCCGCACGGCTTCCGGCAGCCCGCTTTGGACATTTGATTTGGGAAGTCCGGTTGCTTTTTCTCCCCTGATTGATCATACCGGAAGTACAGTGGCGATTCTCCGGAATATGGATTTTGTAAAAATCAATCAATTCAGTCATGTGGAGCGGATTAAGCTTGATCGNCTTCCTGTNATGATTGTTTCTCTCAGCGAAGAAGGCCGTCAAAGTTATATTCTGCTTTATCAGACCGGAGAAATGGAAAAAATAGTTTTTAACAATTCTGCCGCAGAGGGAAGAAAGCTTACAAAATCAAATCTTGGCTCCCTGCCTGCGCCGCCTGTAGCGTCGGCGGACTATCATGATCAGTTTGTAGTAACGCTTAGAGACGGCAGGACGCTTTGTCTTAACGCGCAGGGCAGAACGCTTTGGACGAAAAACAGCCATGAAGCCGCCGAAGAAAAAGGTTCCGGTAATCTTGCGATAAATCAGGCGGCGATGATTTATGATGAGCGCGGTATATACACAATTTCTGTNCGCGGTATCAGCGCATTTACAAACGAAGGNCGCAGGCGTTTTGTTCACAGGTTAAGCGTTGAATGTTCAGGCGTTCCGGCTCTCAGCGATGAGGGGTTTCTCTATACGTGCGGAAAAGACAATGTTCTCAGNGTTTACAGGGTAGATGCAAAACCGCGCGCAATACCTCAGTCCAGATATTACGGTCCGGAACCTGAAGGCACATACGGAATGGGAAATCCGCCTCCTTCAATCTGGTCTACGGACAATAATCGTTACAATGAAATAGAACAGGCAAAAACTTATGCTGAAATTGAAGCTGTAATCAAAAGCGGTCAAATCGGGAAAAATGAACCCAATTATGTCGGGTATTTAATGGAGATGATTAGTTTTTTTATCGGTAATCCTCAAGCATCGCAGGTGCGCCCGCTTGTAAGGCCTGAACAGCGCATTAAACTTATCGGGCTTCTTGCCCATGTCGGTTCAAGGGAAACTATTCCGTTTCTGTGGAATGTTTTTGACAAAGACCCCGAGCCTGCAGTACGCAGAGCCTGCGCGGATGCGATAGGCATTATCGGCGTAGATCCTACAGGAAGGTCATTTTACTCATACAGTTTTTTGCTTTCTCCTAATAACCCGAACATGGATTCTCAGCTTGTGCTGGCTGCAACAACATCAATTGCAAAACTGTGCCGTTTTTCCGGTCCTCCGCTTGCTACTGACGGAATACGTATCCTCAGGTATTTTACAAATTTGCCCTCCCTGCCGTTAGGTGTAAAAGCCCAGATACAGAATGAACTGGACGGTCTTTTCAGGGAAGGTCTGGATCAGATATTGCAATAGGGTTCGGAAACTGCAATGATACGATGTTTCTGAACATAACATCAGTTCAAAACACGCATAATGTTTTCTTTTAAGGCATGCGCTCCGGTATATGACGGATTTATAGATATAGTCTTGTTAATATCNGCAAGCGCCTTGTCGTATTCATGTTTGCTGTAAAAAGCGTTTCCCCTGTTGAACCATGCTGTTGCATAATCGCCCTTAAGTCTTATTGCTTCTGTAAAATCTCTTATTGCCCTGTCGTCATCTTCTTTTAGATACCATGCGCTGCCGCGTCTGTTCCAGATATATGCGTTTACCGGCTCCAATTTTAAAATTTGATCGCAGTCTTCAATTACCCTGCTGTAGTCGCCTTTCTGATAGTATGCATATGAACGGTTAATAAGAGCGTCGACATAATTTTTATTAAGCGCGACAGATCGGGTAAAATCATCTATTGCAAGGTTAATCTCTCCGCGTTCCATTCTTGCAAAACCCCGGTAGTTGTAAATTTCCGCCCTGCCTGAGTCGAGTCTGATTGATCTTGAATAATCATCAATAGCTTTTGCATAGTCCTTTTTCTTCAGCCATAAATTCCCTCTGGAAATCAGCGCCTCTATAAATTCCCTGTTGCTGTTAATTGAATTATTGTATTCAACAAGCGCCCTGTCCATGTTTCCGGCGCGGTAAAATTGTTCGCCCGCGAAGAAAGAAATTAAATACTGTTCGGTTCCCATCTGCTTTAAAATATCAAGATCGGGATTTTCATAATTAACAGGGTTTATCTCGGAAGAATTTACTCTGCCTTTTATGCCGGAAAGTCCTGATGAAGGACGCTGAACGTTATATGAAACCTTAACATTTTCTTTACTGTTGCTTTCTTCCGTAATCTGCTTAGGGACTTCTGTTTCTTCCTGCGTTTGTTCAATTATAACTTGTTCTTCTGTTTGTTCCGTAACTGTTTCTTTTGCCTTGCATGCAAATAACAAACAAATTAATAAAAAAACAGGCGGGAATATAAGAAAATGGAAAGTTAATACTGAGGCCAGTCATAATATGGAAGAACCTCTTCAACTTCTTCGTGAATTACAGGCGGCGCTTCTACCCTGTAAAATATCCTGATATTTTCAAGGGTTGTGCGATGTTTGAGCTTTAGTATCAGCGTTTGCTCCTGCTGATAATATACCCAGCCCGACGAATCGTATCGTTCAAACTGGTTGTCTGTCCTCCAGTCNTGTCCGTGCATTTGCAGTTTGATAAAAGGCCTTATNCCTCGGATTATCACATAATGCNCCGANCCTGCCGGGAATGATATGTCGATATTCAGGTTGCTTGACTGATATGAAGCCTTTACGGAAGGCGAAACAGTCCAAGCCCAAATACCGTTTTCTGCAAGCCATACAGCGTGCGGATTGTAGTTTCCCGGTTTTAATATATTGTAGAATTTTCCGCTGCCTATGCTGTCTGTTAATACCGATAAAATGAGCGATCTGCCGATTGCCGCCCATTCGGTATTTTGTTCAGGCTGCGCCCAATCAATAATGGCCTTGCCCAGTCTCAGGCTGAAATCCATATTCAGCCCTTCAGAGTCTGAAGCATATACAAGATCATTTTCAGCATCATGGTTAAGATTTTCCAAGATAAGATTGAAAATTTTTTCTGTCAAACGCCCGACAGGATTATTTACTTCAGGAAACAAGCGTTTAATATCGGAATATGCTTCCAAAAGACCGGGGCAATAGTCTTGAATTAACATTTCCGGGTCAACCTCATTTATCATGCTGATAACATCATTGGCAAGAGACAAATTGTTACGCGTATAAAGGTAGTCAATTATGTGTTCTTCTTTTAATATGTCCGGCGATCTCTCCCTTGCAAGCCGCGTAACAAGATTAATTCTGTCGCTCTCCGTTGTATTCAGCGTACGGTACGCGTTTGCCATTCCTCCGGTAAACACCGCTGATTTGTAGCTGTGTCTTGTACTTGTTGAAAAATCACCCGGAATTGCCGCTGTTGCCGCCGTATAGCCGCCGCGCACAAGCGCTTCCGCGCAGTAGGCAATTATATCTTCTTCGTTTTGCATAACGGCAGCATTTCTATTCCATTGGGAAAAACTTGAATCCCTCCACGCAGAAAATGCGTTTTCATAATTAGACGACTGGGCAATTATATAATCCGCCGGGTCTAAAACCTTCTGTTTTCCTCTGGAACGGTAAGAGATAAATGTTCTTTCGCCTGAAAGAGTAATAGCCCCGTTTTCCAGTTCCTGACCCGGAAATGAATACAATAAATTGTTGTACATAATGCCGGTTCCGTTATTTTTAACCAGTGTAGATTTTCTCGGCGTGACGGGTATTGTTACTTCAGAAATATTTTCAGCAAACTCGGCGTTAATTAGCAGTTCATTGCCTCTTGAAGATTCAATAGAATTAAAAACAAGTACAGTGCCGCCGGGCAGCTCAAAGCGTACTGTATTGCCCTTAACCAGCATATATTCGGGATTAACAGAAACAATTCCGTCAATACCGGCAAGCGTTAAGCCCTTTTCCCTTTCTTCTTTCAGGTTGAACTCAAGCCCGCCGAAAAATAATTTTATTCCGCCTGTAANCCTCTGCATTCCGGTTTCGTCTTCTTCGCCGGAATTTTCATCAGCGGAAATCGCCGCTGATTGGGATTGCAGAAAATGTCCCCTTATAGACATTCCGCCGGCAGTCAGTAAAAAATTTCCTTTATTGGAAAATTGAAGTATAACTAAAAAAAAGAACGCTGCGCAGTAAAGTAAAGCAATACAAATTATGCGTGATGCAAGGGATTTTCTCATTATTCTTACCCTTTTAATAGATTAATCCGGTAACTTGCCGGCGTATAGATTATTATATAATATAGATAACATGGCTATCAAGTTCAATGGAAACGGTTTATTGCCGCAAATTATAATTTTTCTCGTTATTTTGGGGGTTTCTCCCCTGCTTTCAGCCCAGGAAGAAAATGAAACGGAGATAGTATTAAATGAAGCCGCCCGTTATCTTGCCGTAAAAAATTATTCGTCAGCTCTGGATCTGTTTGACAAACTGCCGCATGAAGAAATTGAAAAAAGTGAAATTCAGCTTATCAAGGCTTCAATTTTTAATTCTGCGGGCAGACCGGCTGATGCCAGGCGGATAGCGAACAGTATTATTGCAGCAGACGGTAAAAATACAGAGGCTTTGATGGTTTTAGCGGATGCAGCCGCAATTGAAGGCAAAGATCGCGACAGGCGCAGCTATCTTGAAAAGGTAATTGCAATCAATCCCCACCATATAAGGGCGTTAAATGATTTGGGTAATATCAGTCTTGGGAACAGAAATCTGCGCGTTGCAGCCGGTTATTTTGACAGAACATTGGCTGCCGAACCTGAAAACGGAGAAGCTCTTGTAGGNCGCGCTGTTGTTTACCGTTATGAGGGGGAGTATAAACTGTCGGAACAGCTTTTGAATCGCGCGGCGCATTTCTATCCTCAATGGGCAAGGCCGCTTCAGGAACGGGCGCGGTTATATAAAAGCGCGGGTTTTTATGCCTATGCTCTTGAAGATTTTGAAAAGGCNCTGGCGCTTGAACCTGAAAATTACTGGATAATTGTAGATCACGGAACGCTGTTAATGGAAATGGATCGTAAACAGGAAGCTTTGACCGGTTTTACCCGCGCAATTAATATTGCTCCTGATATTTTTATTGCGTATGTGTACAGCGCCGGAATAAAAGATGAATTCGGCGATTATTCCGGCGCGGAACATGATTATGCAAAAATGTCAAAAATCAGGCCTGATTACTATTTTGCGTTTGAAGGACTCGGTCTTATTAAAATGAAAAATAAACAATGGGCGCAGGCCAGGGATGCTTTTCTTGAAGCTTACAGACAAGCGCCCAAGGAATTTACTTACGCCCTGATGGCTGCGGTAAACTGGATGCGGGCGGGCAGACAGACCGATCCAAAACAATTTTTAGCGCAGGTTCTAAAGACAGCGCCCCGTGATTCAATTGAATATACAATGTTAAAGCTCTTTCATGATCTGTCAGGCGATGCTGATGTTGCCGCAAGGATAGAAAAAGAGACAAATATTTATTCCAGNTCAAAAATGCTTTTTTATCTTGCGTGTTATTATGATGTAAGGGGAAATGTGTCATTGGCGAACAGATATTATATAATGGTACAGGAACTTGACGCTGTTGCCAGTATAGAATGGCGTATGAATGAATGGATACTTGAAGAAAGGGGCATTGGCTTAAGGNCGGGAAAATGAGCGGCAGCAGCGCAATAGTTACACATAACGGAAGGGATTTTAAACTGATAGGTACCGCCCATGTTTCGCGGGAAAGTATAGAAGAAGTCAAAAACATTATCCGCGGAGAAAAGCCTGACATGGTTTGCGTGGAACTTGATCAGGGACGGTANAATTCTATAGCAAAAAACGATAATTGGGAAAAACTGAATTTATCCAAAGTTTTCAGGGAGGGCAAAGGTTTTTTATTGATCGCTAACCTTGTTCTCGGAAGTTTCCAGAAACGTCTGGGCAANGAANTGGGNGTAAAACCCGGCGANGAAATGTTAGCTGCAATACGGACTGCCGAAGAATTGGGGCTGCCGTACAGTCTTTGCGACCGTGAAGTACAGACAACGNTGCGCCGCGCGTGGTCGTCCTGCGGTTTTTGGAGCAAGTCAAAACTTTTAGCTTCTCTTTTGGCGAGCGCATTCACAACAGAAAAACTAAGCGAGAAGGAAATAGAAAGCTTAAAAGACAAGAANGAGCTTGACGGCATGATGAGCGAGCTTGCCGATTACCTGCCCGGCGTAAAAAAAACCCTGATTGATGAAAGGGACCGTTATCTTGCTGCAAAGATTTGGACTTCTGCGCCGACCGCTGTAAAAAACGCAGAANGGGAAGCTAACAAAAAGATTGTCGCGGTAGTAGGCGCAGGGCATATACAGGGGATAGTCAATCATCTTGAAAAGCTGGAAAAGGGCGAAGAAACTTCTGATATAAATGAACTTGATGTTATCCCGCCCTCAGGCTTTTTTTCAAAGGTTTTGCGTTTTGTAATTCCCGCCGCCATTGTTGCACTTGTTGCAGCCGGATTTATCCGCGCGGGAAGCTCAACAGGTTTTTCTATGATGCTGCAATGGGTTTTGTGGAACGGTTCACTTGCCGCCGCCGGAGCAATTATTGCCCTTGCGCATCCTCTTGCAATTTTAATTTCGTTCATCGGCGCGCCGATAACGTCTCTTAACCCATTTATCGGAATAGGCATACTTTCAGGCATTGTTCAGGTAACATTCAGAAAACCGCGCGTCTCGGATGTGCAGAATATAACAGAAGACGCTNTAAACCTTAAAGGCATTTACCGTAACAGAATCTCAAGGGCGTTACTTGTATTTTTTCTCTCCAGTCTTGGAAGCTCAATTGGCACTTTTGTCTCAATACCCGCGATTGTTGGGCGGCTGTCGGGGTAGTGGCGCGGGTTATTGATTGTTGTAATAGTATTCCCTATATAAAATTCCTAATTAAGGTAAAATCCGCCGTGCCCTGATGGTTTATTGTAAAAAAAGTGAAAAAAATACAAAGTTACTTGACAAAATTTTACAAAAAGCGGAAAATTGTCATAGTAGACGTAAATAACGCCTATAAAGTTTTACTTCCCCTTATATTTTATGCAGTGTAAGGGTTCAAAGCAGAGTTAATTTACAGACGGTTGGTTGTTGTTTTAATGGGGTTGTATTATACTTACGGTGTTCTAAAGGTATATGTGGTTAATTAATACATAGAGGAGAGAATAATGAAAATTAAAATCAAACTGAGCATAATGATGATCGCCATTGTGGCTGTGGTGGCGGGCGGTCTTGCCATAATTGAGCTGGTAAAGTCAAGCGCCATGACCATGGAAAATGCCAAATCGAAAACCATGTACCTGGCGCGCCAGAGAGCCGAGTACTGGGACGGCCGTTTGAACGGCTATATAAAT
>WRGH01000022.1 GCA_009787285.1 Brevinematales bacterium | reverse complement strand
ATTTTTGCGGGATCAAGAAATGTTGTATGGTTGGAAACTGTAATTGCTCTGCGAATTCCGTAAAGTCTGAACCTGTTTTTATATCTTGTGGAAAATTGAAGNAAATTGATCAGNAACGCAATCGGGATAGTTATATAAGAACATGCGGCAGAGGCAATTCTGAAAAANACAGACAGATCNATAACGGGGCGTCCGTGTTTATAAGGCATCAGTTTACCCTTCGATCTTTCCAGAGGAAGCCTTTGCCGGAAATAGTCCTGAACCACGACCAAAAAGCCATATAAAGAAGATTAAGAAACATCAACGGCCAAAGAAAACCATACCACCAGTCAAGCCTTTGACTTAAGAACATAAAAAGCCATGTTAGTGTATAAAGAATATTTACCAATAAAATATATTTAAACCATATACTTCCGGTTATTATGCAGCCGACAAACAGAGGAAACGGAAAAAACAAAAAGAAAAATACGGCTATAAACAGAAAAAAAAGCAGAACCGTATTTTTTCCCATNAAATCGAAAATATTTTTTCCTATGCCTTCTATTGCGTCGCTGTAGCCGTTATACATTCTGCAGCTTACATGCTCTGTAATATTCAGAAAACGCGTAGAGTAGCCCTTAGATTTAACAAGTCTTGACATATAAATATCCTCTGATGTTTTTTTCTTGAATGCTTCACATCCTCCGATTGCCTTAAAAACATCATGCTTGATTACAATGTATTGTCCTATGGCCGCGGAAAACCAGCTTAATTTTGTAAAACGGTTCAGAAAAAGAGGAATCGCAAAACCTGTTAAAAAAAACATCAATGGAACTGTTATAACCTCGCCGAATTTATAAAAAATCTGCCCGATGTAGCCNGAGATCATGTCGGCTTTTAAGTACTGCATATTGGTTACAGCCCANGAGATACTTGCGGGATAATGCACTGTATCCGCGTCGGTAAAGAGCAGTATTTCGCCTTTTGCATGGGCGGACAACTGATGCAAAGCAAACGGTTTTCCGTACCAGTCATCGGGAAGGGGTTTGCCGTTATAAATTCTGATCCTGCTGTCTTCCTCCGCTATACGGGCAAGTATATTACCTGTATTATCTGTTGAATTATCGTTAATAACCAGAATTTCATATTTTTTATAAATCTGGTCTCTAAGGGAATTAATGCAGTTTTCAATATTTTTTTCTTCATTCCGNGCCGGAATCAAAACTGAAACAAGGGGACCGTCAAATATTTGNGGNCCATGGGTAAAGCGCCACATTTCATAATGATTTGCAAGCGAAAAAATAAANAAATATAAAGATATGATAATAAGTACATGGTAATAGTAGGGGCTCAATATTTGCGCAATATTACTCAACATTTTTTAACCTCAGATACTCACTAATTTACATTCAAAGTTTTTAAATATTTATTTGTAGGATAAATTTCATTTGCTTTTGAATACCACTGGCGCGCCTGTGCGCTGTTTTTCTTTTGTATATATGCATAACAAAGGGATGAGTATACATTAAACATGTCGTCTTTTTCCATGCTGCCCGTATTCGGAATGGCGTTTAACATTTCTATGCCTTTGTTGTAATTATGAAACGGAGCCGGCGCATAAACCCAACGCGCGGCAATAAGAAATTGAGCTGCGGCGTTTTTGCTGTCAATGGCAAGGGCATTTTTTGCGTATTTTTCTACTTTTAAACCGTTAGCTATGGCATAGGAAGCAGGACGGACAACGCAGGATTGTGAAATATTTTCCGCCAGCATTACCCATGCTTCGGCGCTTTNTCTTATTTCCAGGGCTTTTTCCGCCCATTTAATACCTTCATCATAGTGCGTTATAGCTTCATTTTTCTTGTNTTCATATTGATACGCTCTTCCCATCATATATTCACTGCGGGAAAGTATTACATATTGAGAATCTCCTGAAAGAGTAGTTTTGGCTTTGTTTGATATTTCAAGGTACAGAGGTTCAATTTCAGCGGCTGTTAATTGCTGTTCGTAGATTGCTTCCCGAAGAGGAATAAACCATTCGGGCAGGGTTTCGGCTGCCGCATTGATTCCCGTAAATAAGCATAAAAAGACAAGTAAAACCATATATTAAAAACATATCACTTTTATTTTTTTTTAACAAGGTTTTAGAAAAGCTGCCGAAAAACGGCATATTTATCGGTTTACNAACGCTATATTGAAAGTTTTTGAATTTACAAATAAGGTAAATATGGATAAATCAATGTACGATTATAAAAATACATGGAAAATTAAAATTGCCGAGGCGCTTACCGCNCTCGTTAAAGAGGCCGATCCTAATGCGGAAAATATTGATCCTTTGCAGGTAATAGCTGAAACTCCTCCTGACCCGCTGATGGGGGACATCGGTTTTCCCATGTTCGGTTATGCAAAAGTCCTGAGAAAAGGACCNCCGCAGATTGCGCAGACAGTTGCGGCAAAAATACAGTCCTCAAATGCCGGAAATNAAGACGGCGCGGCAGAAGCGCAGGGACCGTATGTTAATATAAAATTAAATCGTTCATTGACTGTAAAAGCTGTACTTGAAGAAGTTTTTATAACTGACTCAAGCGGAGATTTTATTTTTGGCAGACCGGGTACATTAACCGGAAAAAAAGTCATGGTGGAATTTTCCAGCCCAAATACAAACAAGCCTCTGCATCTTGGCCATTTGCGGAATGACGTGCTGGGTGAAAGCGTATCGCGAATACTTGCGGCATGCGGAGCTGAAGTACGCAAGGTTTGCATTATTAATGATCGGGGTATCCATATATGTAAATCCATGCTTGCCTACAAAGAACAGGGGAATGGCAGAACGCCTAAGTCGGAAGGGATAAAAAGCGATCGTTTTGTCGGCGACTGGTATGTCTGTTTCAACAAGGCTTTAAAANCCGAAGTTGATGAATTGGTAAAGAAGGGTATGAAAAAGGAAGAAGCCGAAGCTAAAGCGCCTTTAATGGAAAGGGCGCAGGAACTGCTTCGCAAATGGGAAGCGGGTGACAGCGAAACAGTTGAACTTTGGAAAATGATGAATTCATGGTCAATAGAAGGGATGAAGGAAACGTACAGGAGAACCGGTGTCTCTTTTGACAAATACTATTTTGAAAGCGATACGTGGATGCTTGGAAANGACGAAGTGCTTAAAGGACTTGAAAACGGNATTTTTTACCGTCAGGAAGACGGAGCTGTCGCCGTGGATTTAAGCGCGGAAAAACTTGACAAAAAGATTCTCCTTCGCAGCGACGGGACTTCGATTTATATAACGCAGGATTTTGGAACGGCAATTAACAGACACAAGGACTGGCNGTTTGATCAAATGATCTATGTGGTAGGTTCCGAGCAGCAGTACCATTTCAAGGTGCTGTTTATCCTTCTTGATAAATTGGGCTATACTTGGGCAAAAAATATGTATCATCTTTCTTACGGCATGGTAAACCTTCCCGAAGGTAAAATGAAAAGCCGGGAGGGGACAGTTGTTGACGCTGACGACCTAATCGATTCGTTACGCGGCATGGCGCTGGAAGAAATACGCGAAAAGGAGAGGGAAGAAGAAGTAGGCAATGCGGCGGAAGTTGCGGAAAAAATCGCNCTCGGCGCATTGCATTATTTTTTGCTCCAGCCAAGTCCTGTTAAAGATATGCTTTTTGATCCGAAAGAGTCGCTTTCTTTCACAGGCAATACAGGCCCCTATTTACAGTACATGGGCGCGCGGATTTCTTCTATGTTACGCAAAAGCAATGCGCCGTTAACCGGAAAAAGCGCGGATTTTTCATTGCTGGTTTCAGANACTGANTGGGAACTTGTTAAAACATTGGCCGTTTATCCTGCCGCAGTCAGCGAGGCCGCCGCCGCTCTTGATCCTTCGCATCTTGCCTCGTATCTTTACGAATTATCAAAATGTTTCAGCCGTTTTTATCATGAATGCCCNGTATTAAATATCGACGATACCGGTTTGTCAATGGCAAGACAGGAACTTTCCCGCGCCGTAATGCTGGTNTTGAAAGACGCGTTCCATCTGNTNTGTATACCCTTTCTGCAAGTTATGTANAATACCGTTATCCGTTATCTGTATTTAAAAATGCCATAGAAACAGCGCCCTGATTAAAATACAGATATCCCTTTTTTCCTTCGGTTTTAATAATACCCCGGCCTGCAGGATCAATTCCATGAAATACTCCGCGCGCAAGTATTTTAACAGGTTTTTTTTCAGACTCTTCATCTTTTTTTCCGGGTACAGGTTCAAAAACAACTGCCTTTGCGCCTATGCAATCCGCAAGTGAATTCCATTCTGCGGCAAGAACGCGGTTTCCCTGTGAATAGGCAGCGTGTATATTAAAAGCTTTTTTTACTTTTTCAATTTCGGCCAGTATTTTTTCAAGAACATCGCGCCGTGAAAGTTCATGCCCTGAAATTTCCGAGCAGCTTGCAGCTTTGGCGGAAGGGACGGGATTGTTTACATTAACTCCGATACCGCAGGACAGCCATGTTATTAAATCNCCTTCCCCTGAAATTTCCGTTGTTACGCCGGCTATTTTCCTTCCGTTGATATAAACGTCGTTAGGCCAGCGAAGATATGCTTTTTTNCCGCATATAGAAGAAACAATGCGGACAACGGAAATTTGAATAATAAGAGAGAGCAGGGTATAGTCGGCTATCGCAAGATGCGGGCGTTCCAAAATTGTAAAAAAAAGCCCTCCCTGCCGTGAAATCCAAGTTCTGCCGCTGCGGCCCCTTCCGGCGCTTTGCTTTTCCGCCGTAATTACAGTTCCGTCAGCCGCTCCGCGCAAAGCCAATTCTCTCGCTCTGTCCATAGTGCTGCCTGTGTTTTTATAATGACAAAAAAGAGATTCCTTTTCGCCGAACTCCCAAGGGTACAAAAAGTCCTTTTCTTTTTTGGGGTCCAAAAGATAACCTGAGTCTCCTGTTTCTATTGAATAGCCCGCTTCAACTAACGACTGTACCGTCTTCCATACGGCGACACGCGAAATTCCCATATCTTTTGCAAGGANGCTCCCGCCTATAAACCCGCCCTGNTTTTCCCGCAGACGTGCAAGCAGCCGCGCCTTACTTGAAAGTCCCTGCGCCGAAGGGACAGCTTTNGTTCTTATTTTTTCTTTCATATTAAATTTAACTCCTTGCTTCAAGCGCCTTTGCCTTTATNGCGGCTTTTTCAAGACTGAGAGAAATTAAAATAAACATAAGCGTTTTTATTTTTATTAATCCTTCTTTTCCTCCGCGTGATTTCCATGCAANATTTATAGAAGTCCATATTTTAAAAATTTCGGGAATAAANCATAAAAATAAAGATATTATTTCNNATCGTACNACTTCCCTTATTTCAAGAGAACTTGTTGTGCGGAATAATAACGCGGAAATCTGTACAATAAGCATAAGGCGCAGAGTTATCCGCAAATATTCATGGTCTGGTATTAACACGGTGAAAAATTGATTTAAAGGCATTAGTCTGAAATTATCGATTAAATTTGAAAACACAGACAGAACGTACATAAGGATTGCGTAGTAAAAGGCGGGCTTAAAGTCTGTTAATTGATCGTGTAACGAAAAACCGCAGATAAACGCCGCAAGAACGGCTGATAAAATACCGGCGCAAAGCCATAATGGGGANAGGGACATACAAAAGACAGAAAGCGGCAGAAGCAGTAATAGTTTTATTACTGCAGGAACCTTGTGCAGAGGGCCCTTTATTGTTTTGTACTTGAATACCGCGTTATTTATAACCATAAAAGGTCTCCCAATTTAAGCGCGGAATTTTTTNGCGGATGATGTATTCCCCACGCTTCAAGATTGCATGAAAGCGCGTCTGACGCAGAGCCGTCATAAACTTTCTTCCCCTTACATAATACAATAAAACGGCTGGAAAGAGCTAAACATTTTTCCAGTTCATGAGTAAGAATAATTACAGTCTTNCCGTCCGCTATTAGTTTTTGAAAAAGCCTGTTTACCTGCACAACGCCGGGGAAATCCATGTTTGCATAAGGTTCGTCAAAAATGATAATCTGCGCGTCCATTGCCAATACTCCTGCGGTTGCAAGACGGCGTTTTTCTCCGCCTGAAAGCGAACGGGAAGGGAAGTTCGCGCGGTGTTCAAGACCTGTCAGTAAGAGGGCGGCGTAAACTCTTGCCTTTATTTCATTTTTTGAAAGCTTCATATTGCGCGGACCGAAGGCGATATCTTCTCTTGGAGTCTCCCCTAGTATCTGAGAGTCAGCCTCCTGAAACACAAGCCCCACTTTCGCGCTTGTTTTAACAGAACCGAAAGTAGGGTCTTCAAGCCCTGCGATGATAGACATTAACACGCTTTTTCCCGAACCGTTAGCTCCGGCAATTATTGTACATTCGCTGTTTTCTATAGAAAACGAAACATCAGAAAGAGCGTAGAAACTGCCGTTTCGTATCTGTTCGTTCTGCGGAGTGTCGTCAAAGACTGAAAATTTTTTTGTAACATTAAGAACATCTACCGCAGGCATTTTGTTACCGTTACCCTTCGTTGTTTATATGCCTTGCCGCTATTGGACGAAGCGCAAGCGCAAGAGGAATACTGAGCGCTAATTTAATTAAATCGCCTAAAATGAAAGGCGCTGTTCCGGCTAAAAACGCCGCCTTTAGTGTCATTGATTTTAAAAACATTATATAAAGAGATCCGCAGCACAGGATAAGGGCAAACCCTAAAAAAGACGCAATACAAAGCCTTATAAGCGGAATAGGGCTTATTTTTTTCTCGCTTGTTTTTGGAAGTCCGCAAACGAGTCCCGCGCATAAACTTGCAATAAAATAACCAAGTATGTATCCGCCTAGGGGAGTATTAAAAACCCCAATACCCCCAGGAATTACAAACACGGGAATACCGATAAGCCCAGCCGCTATAAGGATTAGCGCAGCAATACCGCCGTAACAATTTCCAAGAATTGTACCTGATAGAACGACAAACATATTTTTTAAAACGATAGGTACGCCGCCGGGAAGCGGGATTTGAAAAAAGTTAGAGACAGCAATCATTGCCGCAAAAACAGCAGCAAAAACAAGGCGGTTCCGTATACTTCGGTTTGATGCTTTCATGTTAACCTCATAGTTACGTAAGGTTAACATAGAAGCTATGTTGATGCAAGCCGTTGCCGCAATATTCCCTATTGGGATATAACCTCCTCAATTCATACTTGTTCCTAATCTTTTTTAAAGGTAAAATTCCCTCACATGACCGAATTTGTCCATCTCCACGTTCATTCAGATTATTCACTGGCTGACGCAGCCGTTTCAGTTAATTCACTTGTAAACCGGGCCGGAGAAATGGGCATGACGCACCTTGCCCTTACAGATCACGGTAATATGTTCGGCGCGATGGAATTCATTGAATCCTGCGAAAAATGTGAAAAGCCTGTTACGCCGATAATCGGGTGTGAAGTATACATTTCTCCCGGTTTGTGTTCTGAAAAAAAAGGAACTGAAAACGAAAATAAATACTATCATTTTGTACTGCTGGTAAAGAGCCGTGAAGGTTATTTTAACCTTGTAAAACTTTGTTCACTCGCATACACGGAAGGTTTTTATTACCGTCCTCGGATTGACGAAGAACTTTTGTCAAAGTATCACGGCGGCCTTATCGCCCTTTCCGCCTGCGCTTCGGGGGAAATTCCCCGCCTTATAATGGCGGGAAAAACCGACGAAGCTGAAAAAAAAGCAATTTGCTACCGCGATCTTTTCGGAAAGGACGGAGACGCTCCTAACTTTTATCTTGAAATTCAGGAACACGGCATTCCGGCGGGGGAATTAAAAGGTTCCAATATGTCCCAAAAAGAAATTAATGCTGTTATCGCAGGTATTTCCCGCAGGACAGGTATTCCGCTTGTTGCCACCAATGACGTACATTACCTTGAGCAGGACGATTATATTGCGCATGACATCCTGCTCTGCATAGGGACCGGAAAAGTCCGTACAGAGGAAAAAAGAAAAAAATACTACGGGAATCAGTTCTATTTCAAATCAGGCGACGAGATGGCTTCTGTTTTTAAAGAATATCCGGAAGCGGTTGCCAATACGGTAAAAATTGCGCAGAGGTGCAATGCCGATATTCCGAAAATCACCGTAAAAGANCTGCCTAATTATCTGCCCGAATATGAAATTCCCGCAGGTTTTGAATCGCCTGATAAATACCTTCGTCATCTTGCGGAGGAAGGNCTTGCAAAGCGTTACGCGAAAGAAAGGGAAGCGGGCGGCGAAAAGTGGGAAGAAATACAAAAAAGAGCGGATTACGAACTAGACACAATTATTAACATGGGCTTTACAGGTTATTTTTTAATTGTCTGGGATTTCATTCATTATGCAAATGAGCATAACATTCCGGTAGGGCCGGGACGCGGTTCGGGAGCCGGCTCCATTGTCGCTTACGCGTTGCGGATAACAAACATTAACCCGCTTAAGTACAACCTTCTTTTTGAGCGTTTTCTCAATCCTGAACGCATTTCCATGCCGGATTTTGATATTGATTTCGCAAACGAAGGGCGTGAAGATGTTATCAGGTACGTTACGGAAAAATACGGCAAGGAACGCGTGGGGCAGATAATAACATTCGGTACTTTGGGAGCGAAAGCGGTTATCAAGGATGTTGCCCGTGTTTTGGGAATAACGATCCCCGAATCGGAAATGCTCACAAAACTAATTCCGCGCGATCCGAAAATAACATTGGAAACTGCGATTAATGACGAGCCGAAATTACAAGCTTATGAAGCAGACCCACGTTATACCGAACTTTTTAAACATGCCCGTAAGCTTGAAGGGCTTAACCGACATTCCAGCATACACGCTGCGGGAATTGTAATCGGCAAAACAGACCTTATTGATTTTGTTCCGCTCTATCAGGAAAGAGAAGATTCCAAGAGCGGCAAGGGCGGAAGCATAGCTACACAGTACAGCATGAATTATCTGGAACCTTGCGGGCTTGTGAAAATGGACTTTCTGGGACTTAAAACTCTTGACGTTATCAAAAACTCCCAAGAGCTGATCCGCCGGCAGGGAGGCAAATATTCGGATTTTAATATTGAAGACATACCTGAAAATGACAAAAAAACTTTTAAAATGCTGGGAGAAGGAAAGAGTTTTGAAGTTTTCCAGTTTGAATCTGACGGAATGCAGAATATTCTTAAACAGACAAAGCCTGCTTCTATCGAAGACCTTACCGCATTGAATGCTATGTACCGTCCCGGTCCGATGCAGTTTATTCAACGTTTTGTTGAAGCAAAAAACGGACGGCAGGCAATAACCTATCCCGATCCAAGTCTTGAGAAAGTGTTAAAAGAAACTTACGGCGTTATTGTGTATCAGGAACAGGTAATGGAAGTTGCGAGGATTATCGCAGGTTACAGTATGGGACAGGCGGATATTCTTCGCCGCGCAATGGGAAAAAAGAAAAAAGAAATTATCGATGAAGAAAAAGTTCCCTTTCTGGAAGGCGCGGTAAAGCAGGGCTTTTCCGCCCAAAAAGCAGGGGCAATCTATGATATGCTTGTCCCGTTTGCAGGTTACGGCTTTAACAAAAGCCATGCTGCGGCATATTCCATACTGGCATATCAAACCGCATACCTGAAGGCAAATTTTCCCCTGGAATTCATAGCGGCGTGTCTGACCAACGAAATACACAGCGCGGATAAAGACAGGCTTTCGGAATGTATCACGGAAGCGAGGCGGATGGGAATTGAAGTTAACCCGCCGTGCGTCAACAATTCGGATAAAGTTTTTACCGTAGTAAACGGACATATTGCCTATGGTTTCTTGGGGATTAAGGGATTGGGAGAGGCGTCCGCGCAGGAAATTGTAAACGGAAGAAAGGACGGCCGATATAAAAGTTTTTTGGATTTCCTTGATCGTGTGGACATCAAGGCGGTAGGCAAGAAAGTTATCGAACTTCTCGTGCAGACGGGGGCATTTGACAGTTTGGGCATAACNCGGGAAACACTTGCGGGCAATCTTGAGAGAGCTGTGGAATTTGCGCTTAAAAAGAAAGAAGACAGACTTAAAGGGCAGACGAGCCTCTTTGAAGATTCAGACGAACCGGAATTCGGCGAGTATAAGTTTGAAGAGTTTCCTGCAAAAAGCAGGGAAGAAAGGTTAAACCTTGAAAAACAGCTTATGGGTTTTTATTTTTCAGGACATCCTATGGACGAGTACAGGGAAATATGGCAGCAAGCGGTAAATATTAACCTTGGACAGGTTGAAACTTATAAAATCGGNAACTGCGTTCTTGTTGGAATTATCAAAAATGTAAAAACAATAATGACCGCCAAGGGCAGCAAAATGGCATTTGCGGTTCTTGCCGACTACAACGGTGAAATTGAAGTAACGTTTTTTTCAGGAACATGGCAGAGGTATGAAAATGAGATTGAAAATGACAAGGTAGTGATCTTAAAGGGAAAGATAGATTATCAAAAAGACAAGGATAAATATACATTTATTGCGGACAGTATTGTCAGAAAGAATGATGTCGATANGGTTATAAAAGAAGTTAAAGAAATTGAAGATAAATTCAATGTTCACAAAAATACATGGCTTTATATGGCGGATCTAAAAAGTTCATTNATTAACAATGCGAAAAAAGGCAGTTATACGATAATCGGTTATTTAAAATCGTTAAGAACAATAAAGGATAAAAACGACAATGATATGGCATTCGGCACTTTACAGGATTTTGAAGGTGAAATAGANATTGTCTTTTTTTCAAAAATTTACGGCGAAAACAGGCATTTGTTAAAAATTGANGAAATAGTNGCCTTAAAGGGTAGCATAGACCCCGACAATGAGCGAAATCCTGAGAAAGTCAGTTTTAAAGTGTCGAGTATCGCCGATTTTGCGCAGTTAAGCCGCAGCGCGGTACGCAGGGAAGCTGCCGGAGAAAAGCCGCCGCAGGCTGTTTTTACGGAACCTGCCGCCGTGCAGCCTGAGGAAATACACATCAGACTGGATTCAGATGCGGCGGCAGTAGATAAAAATCTTTATTCACTTCGTGATTTTCTTGCGGAAAATACCGGGTCCTGTTTAACATTTATCCATATTCCGGTTCAGGGCGGCGAAAAAACTATCCGCGCTTTTTCAGGCATTGATATTTCAGGTAATGCAAGTGTAATTGACGAATTAAAAAATAATAAATGTGTAGCGAATGTTTGGAGGAAATAATGCAGATGATATTCGGTTTATTAGCGGCGGCGGTAGGAATTTATTCAGTATTGATATTGATACGCATAATAATTTCATGGTTTGGCAGCTTTGCCTCAAGTAAACCTGTTGATCTTTTATGCAGTATAACAGACCCTTACCTTAATTGGTGGCAAAATAAATTCAGTATTCGTATAGGCTTTCTGGATTTTTCCGCAGTGTTGGCAATAGTAAGTCTTTCCCTTATACAGAATATTCTGTATTCCCTTGCGAGTTATAACAGGATTACAATCGGATATTTACTTGCAATACTGTTAATGTCCTTATGGTCTGTTTTTTCTTTTATTCTCGGGTTTTGCATTATCATTATTATTCTCCGGCTGATTGCGTATCTTACAAACCGTAATATTTACAGTCCTTTTTGGCAGGCAATAGATNCAGTTTCACAGCCGTTGTTGTACAGGATGAACCGTATTTTTTACGGAAAACGAATTGGCAGTTATCTTAACGGAATTATTTTTTCGCTTGCCCTGCTGACAGTTGTATGGATTGGCGGAGGTTATGTTTTTCCAAAGATTGCAAGGTTGCTTTCAAGTTTACCGTTGTAATGTTTCTGCGTTCACTGAATATTCCTATAAACTCAATAAAGGAAATAAAGCCTAAAGAAGCCGTAAATTTCGCCCGTTTGGGAATAAAGACCGTTTCTGACATTCTTGTTCACTATCCGCGTAAGTGGGAGGATCGCAGTGAAAATATACCGCTCAAAAGTTTTTCAGGCGCGAAAGTTTGTACTGTAGCGACGGTAATTGCACATGACTGGATTGGATACGGCAGAAAAAGAACGTTAAAAGTTTATATAGAAGATGAAACAGCGCAGGCCGCTCTTTTATTTTTTAACCGTCCTTGGCTTGGAAAACAGTTTGTTATAGGCAGACAGTATATGATTTACGGAAGTTTTAAAGTTCAATACGGCGAACTTCAGTCAAGCGCTTTTGAATTTGAACCTGTTTCATCAAAAGATATATTTGGAAAAATAATGCCTGTTTATCCTCTTTGTTCTGGTCTTACACAATCGGCGGTCAGAAAGATAACATCGCAGATTATAAAGAAATATGCAGATAACATTGAAGACGAACTTCCTGCGGAAATAATAGAAAGAGACAACCTGATGCCGAAAAACACGGCAATAAAGGAAATTCATTATCCGTCATCAATGGATAAACAAGAAAAAGCAAAAAAAACTTTAATTTATGAAGAACTTTTTTACCTTGAAGTAATGATAGGAAAACGCGCTCTTGAACGGCGAAATATATCAAGCAAATTCACGGAAACAAAAGTTAAGAAAGCGGATACTGAAGGTGATCCTGCGAAACAGGCTTCATTTTCAGCTTTACAAAAAAGACTGGTTGAACGATTGCCTTTTTCGCTTACGGCAGGACAATGTGAAGCAGTTATGGAAATAAATCAGGATATGGAAAAAAATATTCCTATGGCGCGCCTTTTGCAGGGTGATGTCGGTTCCGGAAAAACTCTTGTGTCATTTCTGGCTGCGTTAAAAGCAGTTGAAGAAGGAGGTCAGGCTGCGATTATGGCTCCTACGGAACTGCTTGCGCTCCAGCATGCGGAAAACGCAGCCCGCCTTCTTGAACCGCTGGGGCTTCATGTCGCTTTTCTTACCGGAAATATTAAGGCAAAAGGACGCAAGGAACTTATAAAAAACCTTAGTTCAGGCGTTATNGATATTGTTGTAGGAACTCACGCTCTTTTTTCAAAAGACGTAATTTATAATAAATTAAAACTTGTTATTATTGACGAACAGCACCGGTTTGGAGTAATACAGCGCTCATTGATTATGACAAAGGGCGATTCCCCCGATCTTTTAATGATGAGTGCGACGCCAATTCCAAGAACTTTGGCTTTAACGGTTTTCGGCGATATGGACGTTTCGATAATAAGGGATATGCCGCCCGGAAGAAAAACGGTCAAGACGCATCTTGCAAAAGAGTCAAACGAAGAAAAAGTTTACAGTTTTATACGCAAGGAGCTTGAGAAGGGAAGGCAGGCATATTTTGTCTATCCTTTAATTGAAGGCGGAGAAGANATTAAGGACGCTGTTTCCATGGCGGNAAGGCTTTCCAAAAAAATATTTCCAAAGTACAAAACGGCGTTAATTCATTCAAGNTTAACGGAAGAAGAAAAACGTCAAACAATGGATAATTTCAGAAAAGGCGATATAAAGATTCTTGCCGCGACAAGCGTTGTGGAAGTCGGGGTTGACGTTCCCAATGCTACCTGCATGGTTATTGAACACGCCGAACGTTTCGGTCTTTCCGCTCTTCATCAGCTTCGAGGAAGGGTAGGGCGGGGAAGCGAACAGTCTTTTTGCTTTCTTGTTTATTCGGATGAATATACGGAAGACGGAAAAACGAGGCTTATGACAATGTTAAAAAGCAGCGATGGCTTTGTTATTGCCGAAGAAGACCTTAAACTCCGCGGACCGGGACAGATTGCCGGCACCGAACAGTCAGGCTATCTTGCGCTGGGTCTCGCGAATCCAATCCGTGATTTTGAAGAACTCAAACGCGCCAGAGCAGATGC
>WRGH01000021.1 GCA_009787285.1 Brevinematales bacterium | reverse complement strand
TTCTATAATCCTGCGCAAGATTTCCCGCTTCCTTAAATTCGCTGTGGAGCAAATGTCCGGCAATGGCATCCAGCAGTTTACCGACAGGACGCGACCATGTTTTTTTCTGTAATTCAGCCAGCGCGGTTTTGGCGGCTTTTTTATTATATTCCGCGCAGGCTCTCTGTATGGCAGCAAGTTTTTCGAAGAGGTATGCGCTGTCATCGTTTATGTCTTCTGAGTTCAGATAATTTTCTTTTGGCTTTATTTTTTCTATTACCGTTCTCAGAGATTTTAAGAATGCCGGAGTCTCATAGATCATTATGTCGATGTTCTTGTTTCGTCCGGCGTCTTCCAATCTGCGCGCAGCGGAGGAAAGCTCCGTTTCGCCGATGTTAGCGAGAGCGCTTTTCATAGCATGACTGTTGATAATATACATTTGTATATCGTTGTCTCTGCGGTAGTTATTTGTGTGTATAGCTTCCAATATGTCATATGCCTTTTCGGCATCCCGCGCGAAAATTTTTGCCATATTCTGGTTTGTCAGAACATTCGATAAGCCTCTGGTATAATTTTTTATATGATTTTCCTTTAGATACCGCGCGGCTTTAACCGTTTCAGAGGGGTATTTATCGCGTATAAGTTTGTTAAGAGTTTCATTTAACTGACGCGTGTCAATCGGTTTTGAAATAAAATCATTAAAACCATTTGTAAGAAACATTTCCGCCTGTCCCGCCAGAACGTTAGCTGTCAATGCAACTATCGGATGCGTATACCCAAGTTCCCGTATGATTTTAACGGCTTCAATGCCGTCCATTATAGGCATGAAATGATCCATGAATATAACATCCCATGTTGTACCGCTCTTGACTTTATCAATCGCTTCAAAACCGCTTATGGCAGTTTCTACTGATAAACCGTATGGGGACATTAATCCTCTTGCAACATACAGATTCGTTTCTACATCATCTACGATTAATACCCTGCCGTAGGGCATATATTCCTGTATAAACGGCGTTCTTTTCATTTTTGATATTTTACCGGTGTGTAACTGTCCGATATTTTCAACTAATTCCTTGCCTAATATACCGGAACCGGAAACGGTCTTTTGAGGCAGCAGCACGGTAAATATAGAGCCATAATTCGGCTTGCTCTCGACAGAAATTTCTCCGTTCATTAATTTTATAAGATGTTTCGTAATACTCATGCCCAAACCAGTACCTGTGGTCATGCGGTTGGCTTCCGTGTTGAACCGGGTGTACTCATCAAAAAGTTTACTTACCTGTGCCGGCGTCATGCCCTGCCCTGTATCGCTTACGCGGAAAACAAGCGTTACGCTGTCAGTTTCTGCCTGCTGTGTTTCCATATCGACTGACAGTAAAACTTTACCTGAGTTTGTATATTTAAATGCATTGGAAAGCAGGTTGTTAAGAATCTGCTTGATACGCAGTTCGTCTCCGCTCAATATTGACGGAATATTTTCATTTATCTGCAGTACAAATTTAATAGGTTTATTTTCAAACAGCATGATATTCAATTGTACGGTATCGTTAATAAGACTTGCGAAATCGTAGCTGATCTGCGACAGTTCCAGTTTACCCGCTTCAATTTTTGACAGATCCAGTATGTCGTTGATAATTCCCAACAGTAAGTAACCCGAGTTGTAAATTTTTTCCAAAGCTTCCTGTGTATCCGAAGGAAGCGATTCGTTTTGCAGTTGAATTTCAGTAATACCCAAAACCGCGTTCATCGGAGAACGTATTTCGTGGCTTACTTTTGCTAAAAAAGCGGATTTGGCGATATTTGCGGCTTCCGCATCCGCTTGTTTTTTTGCCGTTAGTTTTAAGTCGGCAAGCATCGCTTTATACTCGCGCAAATCGCGTGTATATCCCAAAACAATAAAATCTTCTTTAAACTTTACCCTGACAAGCGTAATATCGCATGGTACAGGCTCTCCGTTTAGTTTCTGGTGCATCCATTCAAACCTGCAATAACCTTCTTCAAACGTTTTAAGGACAAACTCAACAGCCTTCTCGCTTGACAGTCTTCCGTCCGGCTGATACTCGGGAGAAAGCTCATGAAACCTGTCGAGATACTCCCGTTTGTTAGAAAGATCAAATAATTTTACCGCTTCCTGATTGCAGTCAATATTTTGTAATTCCCTGTTCCAAAAGTTTACGCAAAGCGGAGTAGCGTTAAGCATGACCTCCGTCCGTTCGTCGGCCTCGCGCATTTTGGCGGTTTGCAAATTCCGGTTTACGGCATTGCTCATCATCAAGCCCACGGACGTTAAAATACGGATTTCATCATCTGAAAAAGCCCGCTCCCGGCGGCAGTCGTCAATGCTGAAAAATCCCCAAAAATTGCCTTCCAGAAACATAGGGATAATTACTATGGATTTCATCCCGAATGAATCTAAAAAGCTACGGTCGCTTTCAGGCAAGCCGGAAATAGGCGCGTTTATATATTTGCCGCCAAGAAACAAAGTTTCCCATTCCGGTTTTTGACTGTAGGGAAAATGTAAACCTATGGAAATAGGCACACAATTCCGTCCGTAGTCGCTGAGCCATTCGTAGCGGTGTACAAAATGCAGTTCGTCTTCGATCACTTCATTGCGCCAAATTTGGACGCGGTCAACATCCAGACAATGTCCAACAAGTTCAAAACTCTTAAACAGTGTTGTTTCAAATGCTTCTTCGTTATTGACAGACAACAAGACATTGGCAACGCTGTTTACTGTATTCAGCAATTTTTCCCGCTGTTCTATTTCTTCCACCATTTGTTTTAATTCACGCAGATCCCTCATGTAGGCAGTGAGAACAAATTCGTCTTTATACTTAACACGGACAAGCCTAACTTCACACGGTATAGGCTCGCCGTTCATTTTTTTGTGCATCCACTCAAAACGGCAATATCCTTTGTCAAAAGCTTTTGCTCTGTATTCAGCCGCCTTTTCACTTGATAAACTGCCGTCCGGCTGATACTCAGGCGAGAGCTGATGAAAATTATCAATATATTCCTGTTTGCTTGAGCAGCCGAACATTCTGACAGCGCTTTCATTACAATCAAAGAAATCAAAATTTTTATTATGAATATTTGCGCATAAGGGCATGGTCTCAAACATAATCCTCATGCGTTCATCTGCTTCGTTACATTCAGTTAACGGCATAAGCCTCCCCGGAACGCTGAAATAATCCGGTAAATACCGGTTTTTACGGGTTTTTTCCTTATAATATTGAGCCATTTTCAAAACACGGCTAATAACTAAAAAACCCCTATAATAATTTTATTATTTACGCTGGGTGAAATCAAATTCATTAGGTTGTTTTCCATGAGTAAAACCGTTTTATTATGCAGTGTTTTTTGCTATACTTTTCTTATGATAAAGCTTTATGAGAAGGGAGTTTGGCTCATTAACGGCTCTCAGATAATAACGGATGACGCGGATGCCGAGGCAAAATTAAAACAGCATGGCATACAGGTTTCCAAAGAGGAAGCTCGAAAAGGGACGATTTCTTACGGTATTCTTGCGTCCCATAACAGGGGCAGCGAGGGCAATCTCTGCCTTAAATTTGATTCGCTTACTTCCCACGATATTACCTATGTCGGAATTGTTCAAACAGCGCGCGCAAGCGGCATGGAAAAGTTCCCCATGCCCTATGTGCTGACAAACTGTCATAACAGTCTTTGCGCGGTGGGCGGGACTATTAATCAGGATGATCATGTATTTGCGCTTTCTGCGGCGCGCAAGTACGGCGGCGTGTATGTGCCGCCTCATCTTGCGGTTATTCACAGTTATAACCGCGAAATGATGGCAGGCTGCGGAAAAATGATACTCGGTTCCGACAGCCACACGCGTTACGGCGCGCTGGGAACAATGGCTGTCGGCGAAGGAGGCGGAGAACTTGCGAAGCAGCTTGTAGGAAGAACTTATGATATGACATATCCGCAGGTGGTCGGAATTTATCTTGAGGGCGAACCTGCAAGGGGAGTAGGACCGCAGGATGTCGCTCTTGCGATTATCGGCGCGGTTTTTAAAAACGGTTATGTAAAAAATAAAGTAATTGAATTTACCGGAGAGGGCGTTTCAAAATTGTCAGTAGATTTCCGTAACGGTATAGATGTTATGACCACAGAGACGACCTGTTGGTCTTCAATCTGGAGAACAGATTCTCAGGTAAAAACATATCTTGAACAACGGGGCAGGGGAGGCGATTACCGTGAGTTAAAGCCCAATAGCGCCGCTTATTATGACGGATTTATTAAGGTTGATCTTTCTAAAATTGAGCCGTGTATCGCCATGCCGTTTCATCCTAGCAATGTGTACACGATTAAAGAATTGCAGAAGAACGCAAAAGATATTTTGACAAAGGTTGAAGAGGAAAACAAAGCTTCGGGTCTTAATTTGAAATTGAGTTTGAAATTCCATGACGGTGGAGTGTGGGCGGATCAGGCGATTATCGCAGGATGTTCAGGAGGCATTTATTCAAATATTATGGCGGCTGCCGATATAATGAAAGATGCGTCAACGGGCAGCGGTAATTTTTCCCTGAGCGTATATCCCGAAAGCCAGCCTACATATCTTGAGCTTGTAAAAAACGGCGCGGTTGAAACCTTTATGAAGGCAGGCGTACTTGTACGGGAAGCTTTCTGCGGTCCGTGTTTCGGCGCGGGAGATACGCCGGCCAATAACGAACTTTCAATCCGCCATGTTACACGCAATTTTCCTAACCGCGAAGGCTCAAAGCCGGGCGATGGGCAGATTGCCTCTGTCGCGCTTATGGACGCGCGCTCAATTGCCGCTACGGCGGTTAACGGAGGAAAAATAACCTCCGCTGAGGAATTAAATGTAAAATACGGCAAATACAAGTTTTACTTTGACAGAAGCATATACGGAAAGCGCGTATATGACGGTACTGGTAAACCCATGCCCGAAACTGAACTTGTTTTTGGCCCCAATATAAAGGACTGGCCTAAAATACCCGATCTTCCCGTGCATTTGCTTGTTAAAATTGTCAGCTTTATTACTGATCCTGTAACAACAACTGACGAACTCATTCCGTCCGGTGAAACGTCGTCGTACCGTTCAAATCCGCTAAAACTTGCGGAGTTTACATTGAGCCGCAAAGATCCGGATTATGTGAAGCGGGCAAAGGAAGTTCTTGCGCTTGAAGAACTAAGACGTTCGGGAAAAACAACCGGTGAAACGGACGCGGTTTTTAAAATGGTGCAGAGTATTTCAGGCTGCGGGGAGATTAAACCTGCGGATATAGGCATGGGAAGCGCAATCTTTGCCCGAAAGCCGGGAGACGGTTCCGCGCGGGAGCAGGCCGCTTCCTGTCAGCGTGTGCTTGGAGCATCTGCGAATTTTGCTCTTGAATACGCGACAAAACGATACCGTTCTAACCTTATAAACTGGGGAATTTTGCCCTTCCTTGTTACTGACGAAAAGGCATTTGCCAACGGGGATTTTGTTTTCTTTGCAAATATCAAGAAGGCTGTGCTTGAAAAAGCTGAAAAGATGACGGGTTTTGTGTTAGGTAAGAAAATTACGGAAATTTCAGTAACTTTAGGAGAGCTTACGGATACCGAGAGGCAGATACTTGTTGACGGCTGCCTGATTAATTATTACTCGCCTGCGCGGCGTTAAAGACGAATTAACTTTACAATTAAAAAAACAGACCTGATAATATACTATAAAGTAAATAATATAGCTAATCATTAATCGCAGATAAAAAGGAGGAATCGTTCCTATGTTAAGGAACTGATTATTTAACATTGCCGCTTAAGCGGCTTAAGTTAAGGAGAAAATAAATGAAAATAGGTCTTAAACTTTCTGTTATTATGGTCGCGCTTGGCTTATTCGCCATCGCTTTAGTCAGTATTACTCTGCTTATACGTTCCCGAACCAGTATTATCGACCTTTCGGAACAATACGCCCAAAGTATGGCACATGATTCCGCTATGGACATTGGTAATTACCTTGGGACATATTTAGAAAAACTGGATGTCGTAGCTGATATTATGGAACAGTACCAGAATATTGTGCTTACCAACCGCCGTAATATGTTTAATATAATACTTGAAGGTATGGTAGCGAAAAACTCCGGAATTATCGCGGCGTGGTGCGTATGGGAACCGGACATTTTGGAAGGCGATGACAGGCAGTATATAGGGACAAAAGGAAGCAGCTCAGGCGGACGTTTTTCTCCTTATTACTATCTTAACAACGGTAGAATTGAAGTAACCACACTGGAAGATTTTAATGACCCCGCTTACCTTATACCGAAAAATTCCGGCATTCCGGCACTTATGAATCCCTATGAGTATGATGTAGGCGGGAAAAAAGAACTGATAATATCAATTTGTCTTCCTTTACACAACAAGGAAAACAAAGTCATCGGAGTTGTAGGTTTAGATCTTCCGCTTACAGAGATNCAAAAATTATCGCAGAACCAAAAGCCTTTTCACGATTCTGTAACCGCTGTTTTCAGCAATGATGGTACGGTTGCCGCCCATTTCGATCCCGACCGTCTCGGAAAAAACCTGAAGGAAACTGAGGCGGATATGTGCGGTCCGTATCTTAATGATTTATTGAATGCCGTTAAAGCAGGTAAACCGTATAACTTTTCCAATTATATNGCGGCATTGAAAACACAAATGCATATGTTTTTCATTCCCATTACTGTCGGAGAAACAACAACTCCATGGACTTATGCGATAGCCGTTATGCAAAATACAATAATGGCCCCGGTTTATAAAATGCTTATTATAACCTTAATAATAAGCACCGTAGTATTAATCCTTTTGGTTTTAGCTGCTATTTTCTTTTCTCTGTCCATCAGTAAACCAATTGTCAATGTAGCTTGGACCCTCAAAGACATATCCGAAGGCGAAGGCGATTTGACCAAGCGAATAGTAGTCAGGTCTGACGATGAAATCGGAGATCTTTCCAACTATTTCAACCGTACTATGGAAAAAATCAAGAACCTTATAGGGACAATAAAATACAAAATCGACGGGCTTAACCATACCAGTTTTGAACTCTCCGTCAATATGGGCAAGACTTCGACAGCAGTTCAGCAGATTAGCTCAAATCTTGATAATATGAAGAACCTCATGATTAAACAGGAAACCGGCGCGGAGGAAGCGGGTAAGGCGGTAGATGACATTAAGGAGAATATTGACAGCCTGAACAAGATGATAGAAGAACAAACTGAAAGCGTAAACAAGTCGTCTTCCGCTATTGAAGAAATGACAGCTAATATTAATTCGGTAACACGGACGCTGGTCGAAAACAGCAAAAATGTCGAGGTTTTGACCGAAGCGTCGGAAAATGGTAAAACGGGCGTTCAAAAAGTGGCGCAGGAGATACAGGAAATAGCCCATGATTCCGAGGGGTTGCTGGAAATAAACTCGGTAATGAATAATATCGCAAGCCAGACCAACCTGCTTTCGATGAACGCGGCGATTGAAGCGGCTCATGCGGGAGAGTCGGGNAAGGGCTTTGCCGTAGTAGCAGATGAAATCCGCAAACTTGCCGAGTCGTCGAGCAAGCAGTCAAAAACCACTGCGGCAATGCTGAAAAAAATAAAAGCGTCCATAGACAGCATTACCAAATCGTCTAATGAGGTGTTATCGCGTTTCGGCGCTATAGACTCAAGCGTGAAAACAGTTTCCGAGCATGAAGAAAACATTTTACACGCGATGGAAGAGCAGGAAGTCGGAGGAAAACAAATANTGGAATCCATAAGCCGCCTAAGGGATGTAACGACNTCGGTTAAAAANGGGTCTGATCACATGGCTGAATCAGGAGAGACTCTTGTTCGGGAAACAGATGGATTTATAAAAACCAGTAAAGAAACAGTAGAAGGCATGAATGAGATACTNAAAGGCGTAAACCAGATAAATGTTTCGGTGAGCCATGTCAACGAAATGAGTTTGGAAAACAATAAAAACTTTGATTCATTAAAAACTGAAACAGAAAAATTTAATGTTACTGCCGGTAACGAGAAGCAAAAAATCCTAATTGTGGATGACGATGTTATTCATCTTGAGATGGTGGAATCGGTATTAAAGAGTGAGTATGATGTATCAATCGCAAAATCGGGCAAAGAAGCGCTGGGTTTGTTCTATCAAGGGCTGGTTCCCCAATTAGTATTATTAGACTTGATAATGCCCGGTATGGATGGTTGGAATATGTACAGCAGAATAAAGGCGATAAGCGGCTTGCATGATATCCCGATAGCGTTTTTCACCGCTTCAAGCGATCCTAAGGACATAAAACACGCGCAAGAAATGGGGGCGGTTGATTATATCAAAAAACCCTACGATAATGACGATCTGTTAAAAAGGGTGTCGGAAATAATCAAAAGTTAAGCGAAACTGCCGAATAGTGATTATGGGCTTTGACGCTTTAAGTTTCTCGGTTTAATGTATAATAAAAATGTCACGAGGAAGAATAAATGAAAAACAAAAAATATAATTTTCTGCTGCTTGTTTTTGGGACGGGAATTGCTATGTTGGCGGCTGATTTTCTGATACTGCTTTTTTTTGGCAGTTCTTTTTCCCAGCTTCGTTTTCGGCTTGGTATTCCGGCGCTGATTTTTCTTGTTCTTTATTGTTTTATTTTAGGGAATGGCTCGCGGNATTTTGATTACACTTATTTTACAAAACTGGACTGGGAACAATATTTACTCTGGCTGAAAAAATTAGGAGCTATGCCGATAAAGAGGGTCGCTCTTAATGTGGTTAGCCACGCTGCTTTTCTTTTAATTATTTTCTCAAGCAATTATCTTGGCGTTGCTCCTTCTATAAAGTGGCTTCTTTTTCTGGCGGAGCTGTCCTTTGGAATGCTGGTAGGAACATTTGTATATGTTGCGGGCGACGGCCTTGTCTCCCGTACCCTGCTTGCCCATAATTTTACCAGATACCCGCATGATTGCCGGGAAAAGCGGCAGGAAGCCAAGACATGGATTGTTCCTATGGCGGCAGTTCTTGTAACCATCTTTTTTACATGTTCCGTTACCATTCTCGGCATTCACCGTTTTGGCGGGACTATGGATGCGGTGAAAGGAACTGCTGTAATATTTATATTGATCCCTTTGTTTGTTTTTTTTATATGTATTTTTTGCTTGACCATCACTCTTANAAAAAACACGGGAGCGATTTACGCTTCAGTAATCGCTCAGCTTGAAAATCTCTCCTCAGAGCATAAAGACCTTACAAAGCGGATTTCAATTTGTTCTGTTGATGAGCTTGGTACAATCGCCGGTATGGTGAACACTTTTTGCGGACAGCTGGGCGGGGGATTCGAGACAATAAAAGATAAAATCAACGGACTCAACCATACCAGTTTTGAACTTTCACTTAATATGAGTAATACTTCCGCGGCTGTGGATCAGATTTCATCGATTCTTGACGGTATGAAGAACCTTATGATAAAGCAGGAAAACGGAATAGAAAAAGTCGGTAAAGCGGTAGATGTTATTAAGGGAAATATTGACAGCCTTAAAAAAATGATAGAAGAACAGACTGAAAGCGTAAGCATGCTGATAGAAAACAGCAGGAATGTCGGCGAATTAACCGAAGCNCCGGAGAACGGCAGCACAGGTNTCCAATTGGTAGCGCAGGAAATACAGGAAATAGCGCGGGAATCCGAAGGGCTTCTGGAGATAAACTCGGTAATGAACAGTATCGCAAGCAAGACCAATTTGCTTTCGATGAACGCCGCTATTGAAGCTGCGCACGCGGGAGAATCCGGCAGGGGCTTTGCTGTTGTCGCCGATGAAATCCGTAAACTTGCCGAGTCATCAGGGCAGCAGTCAAAAACCACCACAAAAATGCTCAAGAAAATAAAGGCGTCCATAGACAGTATTTCTAAATCCTTCGAAGACGTATTGAACCGTTCCGGCGCTATAGACTCAGGCGTAAAAACAATTTCCGAGCATGAACAAAGCGTTTTAAACGTTATGGAAGAACAGGAAACAGGCGGAAAGCAAATACTGGAATCCATAGGGCGGCTGCGGGACATAACAATTTCAGTTATGAAAAAGTATGAAGATATGGACAAGTCGGGCGAAACTCTGGTAGAGGAAACAAATGAATTTATAGAAACCAGACGGGAAACTGTAGAAAGCATGAACGAAATACTGTCAGGCGTTAATCAGATAAACGCTTCGGTAAGACATGTAAATGATATAGGTTTGGAAAACCATAAAAACTTTGAATCATTAAAACATGAAACGGAAAAATTTATTGTTACTGCAGGCGATGAAAAGCAAAAAATCCTTGTTGTAGATGACGACAGTATTCATCTTGAAATGGTGGAAGCGGTATTACAAGATGAGTATAAGGTAACTACCGCTAAATCGGGCAATAAAGCGTTGAGCTTATTTTACCAGGGGCTTATTCCCCAATTAATATTATTGGATTTAATAATGCCGGAAATGGATGGATGGGATACTTACACCAGAATTAAAACAATAAGCAATTTGCACGATACCCCTATAGCGTTTTTCTCGGCCTCAACCGATCCGAAAGATATAAAACACGCGCAGAGATTGGGAGCGGTTGATTTTATCAAAAAGCCTTACGAAAAGGATGATCTGTTAAGCAGGGTAGGGAAAATTATCAAAAAAGAATAAGGCTCCGCATGGCAACAGGAGCGGGGCTGGGAATGGCTCGATCATCAGACTTTGGCAGCGATTATAATTTTAGCGTTTTTGCTTTTTAACTGTTTCCATATCCGCCAAAAGCTGGCGGTCATTTGGGAATTCCGCAAGACCNTTGATAAGAATACTCTCCGCTTCGTCATAATTTTTTACGGTCCATTCCGCGGCAAAACGGTTATGAAACTCAGTGGCTAGATTGCCTCGGTAGGTTCTAAGCGATTGTTCAAGTTCACGGTTTGCGCCGAAACGGTTAAGCGCGTTTTCTATGTAGCTAATTGCGGAACGCCAGTCCCTTTCTGGAGCGGCGCATAACAACGAGGCTGTTTTTTGAACCGCAAATGTTATCAATTCATTCGCCCGCTTNGAGTTTATTTTCCTGTTTNCAAGGCTGTGTTCAATGGCGGAAATAACATTATTACCGTCAGCCGCGCTGCCAATCCTGTTTGCGCTGTTCAAAAGTTCCGCATCTGTAAGTATATTGTCAAGTTGGGCATAATTTGCCTGCGTTAGCTTAATTTTTTGGGTTTCAAGAAAATTTCTTGCATCTGTCAATTTGTTTTCTCTTAATAATTTTGATATCCTGTTATTTACCGCAGCCATATTAAATTCCTGCCAGCGCTGATTATCGGGAAAAACAGGCGACGCAACAGCCGCCCACATGAGGTAGTCTTCTTCCTTGCCGGCTCTTAAAAGCCATACTCCGTAATTAAAAATCCTGTCCATTAAATAAACATTCGGGTCTTCAAACAGGCTGTTTTGCGAACTTGTTTTGGATACAGAGCCTGATATTTCGCCGAGAAGCAGGGCAGCCATGTCTATGGCAAGCGGAACTGAGTCCGAATAGAGGTTTTTCCTTTCATCATCGCTTATTCTGTTGATTAAAATAAGGGAGATAAGCTCTATTTTNCCGATTGTCTGCCGATCGCGGTAATTACGCGCGGGAACATATGCAAATCCCGTCGTTTTTCCGAATTGATCNTTGAATTCTTTTCTGTTGCCGGGATCAAATCCGTAGCGGTTTGTTGTTTCGACATCAATATCTTCTCCGTTAATGTGTACCATTGCAAGGGCATGATCCTTTGTTACTACGCCGCTTACATCAATGCCTGCGGATGTACAGAGAATCACATATAAGACTGCGGAAGAAACACAGTTGTAGCTTCCGTTAGAAAAAATGGTGTCAATTCTTGATTGATAAAGCGAATATGATTTTAAAATATTTCTGTGCATATATGTTAGTATAAACTCGGCTTTTTCCCTGCCTGAGGAAGGCATTGCGCTTGTTTTATTTAAGGTTTCGACTACTGTGCGTATTTTTTCAAGATTAGCCTCTGACAGGTTCCCTGACGCCCAAAGACTTATTTCAGCAAGCTCTTTCCATGACAAGGATGTTTTTTGCCTGCTTAAACGGAAATATTCATACGCTTTTGGTTCCGGTTCCAAACGGGGAAATAAAATTGTATTTTGCGCATAAGCATAAATGGAATGCATAAAAAATAAAAAAAGGGAAAGGATAATTGGTTTTTTGCCCACAATTTATTATACTTGAAAAAAGAACAAAAGTAAATGTTTGGGAGAATAGATGTCTGATTTAGACGCTGACTTAATTATAATTGGCGCAGGTCCTGCCGGGCTTACCGCCGCCCAGTACGGCGCAAGGGCAAATTTAAAAGTTCTTGTAATTGAACAGCTTGCCGCCGGCGGACAGGCTTTAAATATCGACGTACTTGAAAATTATCCCGGAAATGCCGGACAATTTGACGTATCGGGAAATATGATTTGCGGTCCGAAAACAGGGTATGAGTTTGCGGCGGATTTGCACCGTCAGGCGGAAACATTCGGCGCGTCATTTCTTTATGAGTCTGTCAGTTGTATAAAAAAGGAAGACGATATTTTTTTAACGGAGCTTTCTGACGGCGTAATAAAAAAAGCAGCCGCTGTAATTATTGCGACAGGTTCAAGGCCGCGCCTTTTGAATATCCCCGGCGAAAAAGAGTTTACGGGGAAGGGAGTTTCCTACTGCGCGACCTGCGACGGTAATTTTTTTAAGGGGAAAAAAATATTTGTTGCAGGCGGCGGAGACGCAGCCTGTGATGAAGCGCGCTATCTTTCACATCTTTCAAATCATAATTCTTGTTCACAGGCGGGATACTTTACGCGCGCAAAAAGCCCTTGCCGAAAGAACATTGAACAATCCTAATATTAAAGTACGTTTTAATACGGTTATCAAAGAAATAAAGGGCGGTAAAAAAGTCAGTTCCGTTGTTTTGTCAGATACAGTTAACGGCAATGTTTATGAAGAGCAGGCTGACGCTGTTTTTATTTTTGCCGGAACTGTTCCTCAGTCGTCGCCGGCTTGCGGAGGTTTAAATGCAGAACTTGATGAAAGCGGCTATATTATCACGGATCAAAAAATGGCTGCTAACATACCGGGTTTATTCGCGGCAGGCGATATCCGCTCCGGCGCTTTCCGGCAGGTAGTAACAGCCGCAGCTGACGGCGCAATGGCGGCTCACAGCGCTTCCGTTTACATTGACGGGCTTAATTCAGGAAAAGTAAAATGATTCGTGCTGAGAGATCGATTACTGCCTTAAAGCGGCTGTTATGCGTAATTTGNGTTATTATTGTATCCCCTCTTTTTTCTCTGAGTTTTAATGATCAAGGTTCTCCTGAGGAACTTGCGGCTGCAATAGAGCGCGCCATGACGGACGAACAGGCGCTTGCGCAGGTTTTTATGCTAGGCTGGGTCGGGGAAGAACCNTCGCCGCTTATTATGGACTGGATAAGAATCAGGAATATCGGCGGNATAAAAATTTTCGGCTGGAATACTGCCGATACACAGAGACTTGCAAAAACTGTCGGCGAACTTCAAAAAGCAAGTTTGGCAGGAGCTTTCAATATACCTCTCCTTATTGCAACGGATCAGGAAGGCGGCTGGATACGCCATGTAAAGGGAAGCACCAGCGAAACGCCGGGTAATATGGCGATAGGAGCCTCCGGTTACCCAAGAGATGCCTATCTTTCAGGCTTATACATAGGAAAGGAACTTGCCCTTCTCGGAATAAACATGAACTTTGCTCCGGCTGTTGATCTTTTTACGAACCATGATTCCCAGTTGATTGGTCCAAGGGCGTTCGGAAGCGATCCTGTCAGGGCTGGAATTCTTGGAGCGGCTTTTGTAAGGGGGCAGATTGACTCAGGCGTTATACCTACGGCGAAACATTATCCGGGTCACGGAGACACAGACCTTGATTCCCACGGTATACTGCCAAAAATTGATATTACTTTTGAAGC
>WRGH01000020.1 GCA_009787285.1 Brevinematales bacterium | reverse complement strand
CTGTGCATCGTTTGGAGAGTCGTTTCTTTTTATATACGGAGGCAGCGGTATATGCCCGTACCTGTCAAGCCATTCGTCATTTACGGATCGATCAAACTCAAGCAGTAAATAACCGTCTTCTGTTCCCTTTACTAAAGCTTTCGCCGTTTGCCTTCCTTCGTTGTCAAAAATAATATATATGTTTCCTGTCTTTTTGCTGCGTACTCGTTTGGACATCGCCTTCCAGACAGTACAATCATCATTTTTTTTCTCCAAAAGAAGAAACTCCGATTCNGCGCCTGTCTGTTCATGTTTTCCAAAAATCCGCGCCTTGCGCACTTTTGTATCGTTAAAAACNAACAGCGGCTTTTCACCGCAAGGGCTTAAAAAATTATCACCGGATAAAATACGGGGAAGATCACTTACCATACAGTGATTTCTTTTTCCTGTTNCCCTGTCAAGNGTCATCAACCGGCTTTGTCCCCTCTGTTCCGGCGGAAATTGCGCTATTAATTTATGCGGAAGTTCAAAGAAGAAATCGCTAGTCTTCACTAATTCCCCGTTCCCTAATCATTAGCCGAACAAACGCCCTTCATCGGAAGAAGTGTTAGGCGCAATTCCCAAATGACCGTAGGTAAGGCTTGTTACTGTTCTTCCCCTTGGAGTACGCTGCAAAAGACCCGCCTGAATCAAATACGGCTCATAGTAATCTTCAAGAGTTTCAACAGACTCGCCTATCGAAATTGCCAGATTTTCCGCTCCTACAGGACCGCCTTTGTAACGTTCGATTATTATCTTTAATATTTCCCTGTCCTGCTTTTCAAGACCAAGTTCATCTATTTCAAGACGCGAAAGACCGGAGCGGACTACAGGCAGCGTAACAGAAGACTCTTTTGAAAACTGGGCAAAATCTCTCATCCGCCGTAAAAGCCTATTTACAACACGCGGAGTGCCTCTTGAAGACTTTGCAAGTAAAGACGCCGCATCATAATCTATTTTTATATTTAAAAGCCCCGCCGAACGGCGGACAATAGCTTCCATATCTTCCTGTTCATAAAAAGAAAAACGACATGTAATTCCAAACCGGCTGATTAAAGGGCCGGAAACAATTCCTGCTTTTGTAGTTGCGCCTACAAGCGTAAACGGCTTAATGGCAATTCTTAAAGTTCTCGCCATCGGTCCCTGCCCTACAACCCAGTCAATACCATAATCTTCCATTGCAATATAAAGCAGTTCTTCAATCGCCGGTTTAAGCCTGTGAATCTCATCTATAAAAAAAACATTGCCTTCTTTTAAATTGGTTAAAAGACCGACAAGGTCTTTNGGCTTGTCCAGNGCNGGAGCCGAAGTCTGCACAAAGCCTGTATCAAGTTCATTTGCCACTACCTGCGCAAGAGTGGTTTTTCCTAATCCCGGAGGTCCAATCAAAAATAAATGATCAAGACTTTCACCNCGCTGTTTTGCGGTTGAAATAAAGACCGCTAGGTTTTCCTTCATCTTTTTTTGGCCTAAAAATTCGGACAAGTACCTTGGGCGCAGAGTTATATCGCGCGCATCTTCATCCGTTTGTTCAGGACTTACAAGGCTTGTTTTTTTTATCTTACCCATTTATAAACTCCAAAAGATTACTGACCGCTAAGATAAACAATTGCTTCTTTAAACAGCAATTTTTCCCTTTCAACATCCGGCAGTTTTACGTTCCCGACAGATTTTTCCGCCTTTGCCAGCGCTTCTGCGGCGGAACGTCTGTCATAGCCCATATCCGCAAGCGCCTGCACAAGGTCATTATAGGGAGAAACAACGGAATCCTGAGCAGAAACAAGTTTTCCTTTTAACGAAAGAAGCATTTTCTGCGCCGTCTTTTTTCCAAGTCCGGGCACGCTCTCAAGACGTGCCAAATCGCCCGCTTCAAGCGCCCGTTCAAGGTCTTCCTGACTGATTCCCCCCATGATTTTTACAGCGCCCTTAGGACCTATACCTTCTACTTTTAAAAGTTCTAAAAATGTTGATCTCCGCCTTTCATTGAAAAAACCGTACATTTTCATTTGATCTTCACGGTGGTAAAGCCACGTAAATATCCTGCATTCATTATTCAAAGGTAAATCCTGTATATCGTTTGCGGGCATAGTAATTTCCCATTCAATGTCACCTGACAGCAAAAAAACAGCTTCGCTCCCTTTTGCGCTTAATATACCCCTGATACTGTTAAACATATTAACCTCTATTTTTGAGCATACCATCTTTACATAAAAAAAACAAAAACCTTTTGACAGTCAATAAAATAAAGATTTTGACGGTATAGAGGGAATTAACCTGATTAATCCTTGGGATTTTTAGTTCTTTCCCCCAGAATTTTCAGAGAAACGCTGTTTAAAAGACAAATAGCCGCTCCCAGCGCGTCTGCGGCGTGGTCGGACTTTGGAATTTCTTCAAGAGCAAGAATAATGCGCACCATCTCCTGAACCTGTTTTTTACCGGCGCCCGCAATTCCTGTTACTCCTTTTTTAATTGCGTTAGGTGTCAATTCACAAATAGGGATGCCGTTTTCGGCAAGGCATGCGGATATTACCCCGCGCGCTTCCGCCACAGGAATTGCGCTTGTTACATTTCTGCCAAAGTACAGGGTTTCTACAGCGGCTTCGGCGGGTTTGTATTTTTCTATTATTAAACGAAGCGAATTAAGAATAAAACAAAGGCGTTCCGCACGGGGAACGCCTGCCTTTGTTTTTATTGTTCCGTGAGCGATGTATTGAATTTTTCCTGAACTGTCATCAAGTATTCCCCAGCCTGTGTCCGCCAGACCAGGATCAATACCAAGTATTCTTCGACAGTTTTTACGCGGCTTCAAAACCTTCGGGGATTGCTATGTTGGAGTATACGTTTTGTACATCGTCATTTTCTTCAAGCTTGTCAATAAGCCTTAAAGCTTTGGCAACTCCGTCATTATCAAGCGATACTTCCGCATCCGCAACCATGCTGATCTGTGCGCTCATTGTTTCAAAATTCCTGCCGTTAAGCGCATTTAATACACTTTCAAAATCTTCAGGCGCACAGGTTACTTCGACAATACCGTCTGATGCTGATATATCTTCAGCGCCGCCTTCCAAAGCCGCTTCCATTACCGTATCTTCAGTGTATTTTTCACCGTCAAGGGTTATTACTCCCAAGCGTTTAAAAAGACGGGAAACCGAGCCGGAAGTAGCAAGCTGACCGCCGGCGCGTGTAAGAATATTACGTATATCCGCCGCAACGCGGTTTTTATTGTCCGTAAGAACCTCNATAAAAATCGCAACGCCGCCCGGAGCATAGGCCTCATAAACTAATTCTTCATAGTTTACGCCTTCAAGCTCTCCGGTTCCTTTCTTGATCGCCCTGTCAATATTATCCTTGGGCATATTAGCCGCTCTTGCTTTTAAAACAGCAGTTCGCAGACGTGGATTGCCATCAAGACTTCCGCCGCCCATTCTTGCGGCAATGGAAATTTCTTTTATTAACTTTGTGAATATCTGGCCGCGCTTTGCATCCGCAGCGCCTTTAGCGTGCTTAATTGTAGCCCATTTACTGTGGCCCGACATGATTACTCCTTCATTTATAGATTCATCTCGATGATTATAAAAAACCCCGTTATTCTAAAGAAGATTAAATCTTTCCCTTCTGAATTGCTTTGGTAATTGAATCCCCAATAAATTTACTGTACCAATCAAAAGAATAGGGATCTTTTGTCCTGACGGCAGATTTTACCTGTAATTCCAGATTATCCTTACAGGATTCACAAACACTGTGTTCGGCGTAATAAAAAAAAGAACGTCCGGTCATTGGATTATCAACCTTTTTTTTACAGATATCGCAAGAAACGTTTTGCATAAAAGCCTCCTTATTAATCTTGAATATAGTATACAAAAACTTTTACAATATGTCGAGTACTCATATGAAAAATCAAAAAAAAATCTTCTGTATAGAAAAATTATACTTTTGTCCTGATAAACCCCTCATAATTGCNGAGTTGGGTACTTCCCACAATGCCGATATTGTGAAAGCAANGGAAATGATATCCGCCGCCGCAGAATCCGGAGCGAATTGCGTAAAATTTCAAATGGTTTTTGCAGATGAGATTTTACATCCAAATACAGGTGAAGTAAACCTTCCCGGAGGTAAAATCAGGCTGTATGACAGGTTCAAAGAACTTGAAACTCCTGTAGAATTTTACATGGAAATCAAGGAATATGTAGAAACGCTTGGATTATTGTTCCTTTGTACCCCATTCGGGCATAAAAGCGCTTCAATTTTAAGACAAATTCAGCCCAAAATAGTAAAAATTGCCTCTCCGGAGCTAAATTTTACGAGTCTTTTAGAAGAAATTGCCGAATGGAAACTGCCGGTCTTGCTTTCTTCCGGGGTTTCCCGGTTATCGGATATTGAAAAAGCATTGGATATATTCAGCGACAGGCGGCAAATCTGCCTGTTGCACTGTGTAACAGCCTATCCTGCGCCAGAAACCGATTATAACCTTCGGGCTTTACATAACCTTTCGGCAATTTTTGACATTTCTGTCGGCGTAAGCGATCACAGCGCCGATCCTGAACTTGTACCTGCTCTTGCAGTGAGCATGGGCGCGGCAGTAATAGAAAAACATTTTTGCCTTTCAANAACAGATTCCGGCCTTGACGATCCCATTGCCCTGCCGCCTGAGGATTTTACCAAAATGGTATGCGCTGTAAAACAAGCTGCCGAAAATACTTTTGAAAAAACCATATCGGATTATAAAAACAGATACGGAGAANCGNTTGTAGAACAAATTTTAGGAAACGGGGTAAAAGAGCTTGCNCCTTCGGAAAAAGAAAATTACCGTTTNACAAACCGTTCCGTTCATGCNCTACGTGATATTGCGGCAGGCGAAGTAATACAAAAAAGCGATTATGCCGTTCTTAGAACTGAAAAAAACCTGCGTCCCGGACTTGAACCATGCTGGGAAAAAGCTGTTGAAGGAAGGACAGCGCGTAATTTTATCCCTGCCGGAGAAGGCATTCGTTTTGAAGATATATAAAAAATTAACACTTTTCATTCAGGCTAATGTATAATTATTTTCTGGAGGAACTTAAATGGCAAACAAAGAATTAATTGAAAATACATTAAAAAAGGGAGAAGGNATTTTCCGCCTGAATCCCAACTTTATTCCCCGTCCGTTCGGCGTAGAGGGAAGGAGACTCAGGCTCCACCCGGATGATTATTTCGCCTACGGTCTTGAACGCGGTTCAATAAAGGAACGGTGGATGGCTTCCACAAACATTGCCCAAAACGGACCTCTCGCAGGGCCTACAGAGGGTTTAAGTTTTGTCGCTGTGGATTACGGCAGCGATGAGAAGTTTAGTTTAAAAGAGGCAATTGAAATATTGGGCGCGTCTGTTATCGGAAATNCGTTAATGGACAAATATAAAGGGTTCCCTGTTTTTTCCAAATTTTATGATCTTAAGACNCCGCTGTTTCATCACCTGCATCTTNATATGGAAGCCGCCGCAAGAGTCGGTAAACTCGGAAAGCCTGAATGCTACTACTTCCCGCGCCAGTTTGCCACCCACACAGGGGAAATAAACGCTACCTATTTCGGCTATGATCCTGATACAAAACCGGAAGAAGTAAAACAGCGCCTGCGTGATTACAACAAGGGCGATACCCGCATAACGGAGCTTTCCCGCGCATGGCGTATAGAGCTTGGCTCCGGCTGGTACTCGCCGGCGGGCGTTATCCACGCGCCCGGTTCCGTTATGACATACGAACTAAACTGGAACGGAGANGTAAATTCNGTACACGAAAATGTTGTTTCAGGNGTTACCTACCCGCGCGAATTTTTAAACGGCGAATGTCCGCCTGATAAAAAAGACGACATTGATTATATTTTCAGTCTGCTTGACTGGGAGAAAAATACAGACCCCCATTACAAAAAACGGTTTGGACGGCCTCCCATTACCATTACAGCTAATTCCGATTATGAAGAAAAATGGATATCCTATGCCAACGAAGGCTACTTCAGCGCAAAAGAACTTTCAGTTAATCCGGGAAAAAGCGTAACAATTAAAGAACCGGCAGCTTACAGCGTTATATTNATTCAGGGACACGGAAAATTCGGAGCCTTCCAGTGTGAAGCGCCNGGTATGCTGCGTTTCGGACAGCAGAGCGCAGACGAGTTCTTTGTCTCAGAGGACGCCGCAAAAAAGGGAATTGTCATTACCAACACGAGCCCTGTAGAGCCGCTTGTGCTGATTAAGGGCTTCGGACCTAATAACAGCGATGCGCCCCAAAAAGTTCCAAATTAAAGAGGAAAACAATGGCTGATAAAGACGGAAACAAAGTAGAAAAAAATTACCATACCGATATTCCCTTTAAGACAAACGGGAATTTTCANGTAAAGGGCGCGGCAAATCTTGACTGGGGAATGAAAAAGCACCTAACAAATATTTTTAACCCGAAAAGCGGCAACACTGTAATGTTTGCATTCGATCACGGTTATTTTATGGGTTCGGTATCAGGCCTTGAACGCCTGGATATCATTATCCCTCAGTTAATTGATCATGTAGACGTGCTTATGGCGACTCGTGGCGCGTTAAGAACTTGCGTAAAGCCTTCATTCAGAAAAGGTATCGCTCTGCGCGTATCAGCAGGCTCGTCAATGTTAAATGACGATCTCAGCCATGAACTTGTCTCCGTAGACGTAGAAGACGCAATCCGCATGAATGCGGACTGTATGGCGGTACAAACTTTTATAGGCGCTGACGGCCAGTTATCAAGTATCAAAAACCTTTCCAAAGTGATAAATGACGGCGCGCGTTACAGTATTCCCACGCTAGGCGTTATTGCAGTAGGCAAAGATATGGAAAGGACAAGTAAGTACTTCAAACTTGCAACACGCATTGTAGCGGAACTTGGAGCGCATATCGTCAAAACATACTACTGCGATGACTTTGAAGAGGTTACTGCCGCATGTCCCGTTCCGATTGTAGTGGCNGGCGGGAANAAGCTGACTGAAAAAGAAGCGCTGACAATGGCGTACAAGTCAATACAAGGCGGCGCATGCGGTCTTGATATGGGCAGAAATATTTTTCAAAGTTACCATCCTGCCGCAATGGCGGATGCCGTAGGAAAAATTGTGCATAACAAGTACACGGACGCGGAAGCTTGGGAATATTTCTGNGAAAAAACAAAGGAAAAAACTAACGTCTAAGCGACGATATTCTTATACCGGCAAATGAGGAATTATGTCCGATTATCTAATGGCAATTGACGCTGGAACAGGGAGCATNAGGGCTGTTATCTTTGATACACAAGGCAATCAAAAAGGCTGTGTCCAAAAAGAATGGAAACATTTTGAAGACCCGCGTTATCCCGGCAGCATGGATTTTGACTGGAACGCTGACTGGCAGCTTACATGCTCGTGTATCAGGGGCGTACTTACACAAACAAATATTGAAGCCGGCCGCATTGCAGCTGTATCAACAACATGTATGCGCGAAGGAATTGTTCTATACGATAAAACAGGAAATGAAATTTGGGCATGCGCCAATGTAGACTCCCGCGCAACAGATGAAGTTACGCAGTTGAAACAAATAAATCCGAACCTTGAAAAAGAACTTTATGCAAAATCAGGGCAAACCTTCGCCCTTGGAGCGCTGCCCCGCCTGTTATGGATAAAAAATAAACTGCCCGAAGTATACGAAAAAACAGCCCGTATCGGAATGATAAACGACTGGCTTATCTACCGTCTTTGCGGCGTATTGGCAGTTGAACCGAGCAATGGTTCAACAACAGGACTTTTTGATTTAAAGAGCAGAAAATGGGACATTGATATTGCGCAACAGTGCGGTATTCGCAGTGATATTTTTCCGGAAGTAATAGAATGCGGAACTGCCGCAGGCAAAATTTCCAAAAAAGCCTCTGNAGAAAGCGGACTTTCAGAAAATACGCCTGTTGTCGCAGGCGGAGGAGATTGCCAGCTTGGCGCAGTAGGCGTCGGTGTTGTAAAAGAAGGCGAAGCCGTTGTTTTCGGCGGCAGTTTCTGGCAGTACGAGTACAACACCAACATTGTAAACTGCCCTGCTAAATGNGATATACGCGTTAACTGTCATGCTGTTGAAAATATGTGGCAGTACGAGGCAATCGCGTTTCATCCCGGCCTTATAATGCGCTGGTTCCGCGACGCATTTTGCACAGAAGAAAAACGGCTTGCAGACGAAAAACAGACAGACCCGTACGCGTTATTGGATAATGCGGCAAAGAATATTCAGGCAGGCTGTTACGGCATGATCTGCGCATTTTCCGATGTAATGAACTACATCAACTGGAAACATNCTGCTCCTTCCTTCATTAATTTTCAGCTTGATCCTGCCAAATTCAACAAATTTACTTTCTACAGGGCAATTATGGAAAACTCATGCCTTGTAACTTTGGGACATCTGCGCCTTGTGGAAGAAGCNACAGGAAACCGTCCGCAAAAAATAGTGTTCGCAGGCGGAGCGGCAAAAAGTTTCCTTTGGCCGCAGATACTCGCAGACGTACTTGGCATTCCGGTTGACGTTCCTGTTGTAAAAGAAGCCACTGCGTTGGGAACAGCCATAATGGCAGGNAAGGGNATCGGGTTGTACACTGACATAAAGGAAGCCGTTAATAATCTGGTAAAATTTGAAAAAACATTTTTGCCTGATAAAGAAAACCGTGAAATTTATGACAAGGCGTACCAAAACTGGAAAGCCGCATATCAGCCTCTTCTGCGCTTAAGCGATGAAAATATAACGAAATATATGTGGCGTTCTCCATAATTAAAATTAACATACTGCGGAGGAAGATATGTTTATAATAGACGAAAAAGAAAAAGAATACCGTTTTGGCGACTCAGGGCCGAAGTACCTTATGCAGGGACCGCGCATGAATTTTGCGCTTGTTCAGTTTATGCCGGGNCAGGATTTTAAAGCCCATTACCATAATGTAATGGAAGAAAACTTCTTTGTACTTGAGGGAACGGTTACAATTGTTGTTAACGGAAAACCGCATACCTTAACTCAAGGACAATTTATCCACATAGAACCGGGTGAAACCCACTATGTAATTAATAAGTCTTCATCTAAGGTACGCATGACAGCCTGCCTTGCCCCGTTCAAGGATGGAGACAAGGTAGANGTTGAGAATCCGGTATTGTAGCAGAGTATTACGCCTATGTGAAAACTCTAAAAAANACATTAATCATTATTAAAAAATTCCCAAAATAACGATCATGTGGTAAAATCCACATATAAACTTAATAATATTTTATTTCTTTTAGGAGAAAATTATGAAAAAGGTTATAAAAACGAATAAAAACGTAAAAACAACAAAAAAGACCATAGTAAAAAAAGCCACGCTTAAAATAACTAAAACCACGTCTAAACTAAAAACCGTACCTGCCAAAAAAACAGTAAAAAAGCCGGTTGTCAAAGCAGCGGCGGCAAAAAAGCCGGCGGCAAAAAAATTGACGGTTAAACCGCCTAAAAAAACTGCTAAAAACCCTGTTTCTGTTAAAAAGCCTGTACCTATGAAGAAACCAATAGCTTCAAAACCGGCAGATGAAAAATCTGTACCGGAAAAGAAACCGGTCCCAGCGCCGATTCAGCCAAATCTTGGACTTCCGGACGGCAGTGAATACCAGCAAACAGGTCTGCGCCGCCCCCTGATTGTATTCCCCAAGTAATGATTTTTAAACAACTTTGTTGAGGTTTTTTCAAAAAAAAGATTAAAGTTTATTACTCAGCCTACCGACAATAAAAATGGCAAGTTGTCAATTAATGGAAAAACCGCGGATTTCCGGCATTGTTCAACCTGTCAAACGGGGGCATGGATGCTCCTGTAAAAGTTCAAGGAGGATCTTATGATCATCAATCACAACCTGAGCGCAATGTTTGCGGACAGGTCCCTCAAGGTAACCCAGGTTTACATCAACAAAGACATGGAGAAACTTTCTTCNGGTCTTCGTATCAATCGTGCGGGCGATGACGCGTCCGGACTGGCTGTCTCTGAAAAAATGAGGAGCCAGATACGAGGTTTAAACCAGGCGTCAACCAACGCNCAAAACGGNATNTCCTTCATCCAGACATCGGAAGGATATCTCCAGGAATCCCAGGACATTCTTCAACGTCTGCGTGAACTGTCTGTTCAGGCGGCAAACGGTATCTACAGCGAAGAAGACAGAACTTACATCCAGATCGAAGTTTCCGCTCTTGTTGACGAAATCGACAGGATTGCAAGCCATGCTCAATTTAACGGNATGAANATGCTTACAGGACGCTTCGCCAGAATGTCAGGCCAGAATACTGTTACNGCTTCAATGTGGTTCCATATCGGCGCCAACATGGATCAGCGCAAACAAGTTTACATCGGCACCATGACAGCAAGAGGTCTTGGAATTCGCGATATGGACGATTCATTTATCAGCCTGGAAACAATGGATGGAGCCAACAAGGCAATCGGCACTATTGACGCAGCGTTGAAAATCGTTAACAAACAGAGAGCCGACCTTGGCGCTTACCAGAACAGGCTTGAGCATGTAGTACGCGGTCTTGATATAGGCGCGGAAAACCTTCAAGCTTCAGAGTCCAGGATAAGGGATACCAACATGGCCAACCAGATGGTTGAATATGTAAAGAACCAAATCCTGAATCAGAGCGGAACTGCCATGCTTGCGCAGGCGAACCAGAGATCAACTTCAGTCTTGCAATTACTGCAATAGTGCGGTAAAATTACCATGAGGGGGTATTTTCCGGCCCCAAAAATCCGGAATATTACCCTTCTCTGGTTTTTGTCCGGCGTTTGAATGCTCAGACGCCGGATAAGTGTTCTTTGACAATAATTTTCCATAGTTATCGCATTGCGATACTTTACTTGACTTTTAGTTAAGTATGCGTGGGACAGCTCGAAACGACAATTTGTATTGCCGCATAAAAACGGCTTTATGATGATCGTTTCGTTCTGTAGCGGATTAAGAAAATGGTTGCGCGAAACTGTTTTCGGCAGACGCTCCCGCGGAACGGCTCTGGCACGGATGGCCGGAGTTAATAAACTATGGAGGGTAAAATATGATTATTAATCACAACATGAGCGCTTTGTTCGCCGACCGTCAGCTCGGCGTAACCCAGGGTGAGATGACCAAGGACGTGGAGAAATTAAGCTCCGGTTTAAGGATCAATCGCGCCGGTGATGACGCTTCCGGTCTTGCGGTCTCTGAAAAAATGAGGAGTCAGATTCGGGGTTTACATCAGGCGGAACGCAATATCCAGAACGGCGTATCTTTTATCCAGGCGACTGAAGGTTACCTTCAGGAAACCCAGGATATTCTGCACCGTATTCGGGAATTGGCAGTACAGTCAGCCAACGGTATTTATACTGATGAAGATCGCATGATGATCCAGGTAGAAGTATCACAGATGGTTGATGAAGTTAACCGCGTAGCAAGCCATGCCCAGTTTAACGGTATGAATATGCTCACGGGAGCTTTCGCGATGAATTCACCGAGCGGAAAAGTTATGCAGCTTCAAGTGGGAGCCAACATGGATCAAAATTCAAAAATCTATGTAGGCGATATGTCCGCTTCCGCACTTGGCTTGATTGATTCCCAGGGAAGTGATGGAAAACTTTCCATCGCAAGTACTGAATCATCAAACTTGGCTATCGGTACAGTTGACAACGCTTTAAAGATTGTATCAAAACAGCGTGCTGATCTTGGCGCTTATCAGAACCGTTTTGAATTGGCAGCCCAGGGTGTCGCTATCGCGGCGGAAAACACCCAGGCAGCCGAATCAAGAATTAGGGATGCGAATATGGCATCAAAGATGGTTGACTTCACAAGGGAATCCATCCTGAACCAGACCGGAACCGCAATGCTGGCGCAGGCCAATATGCGGACACAGTCTGTATTGCAGCTGCTCTCGTAATTCTGATAAAAGTATTAGTTATGCGATTTAGAGACTTCTGGACGTCGTCTTTTTTTCGTGTATCTGATTTACCTGACTTATCTGACCGTTCAGGTCAGATAGCCGGGTGGGTCGGACAGGAAAACAGTGGAGTTCGCGCCTTCACTGCTTCCCGGCCGCTTAATTAAAATTAAGCGGTCGGGGGCTTTCCAGCCATGGATTGGCGGAAAGACAGGGCTTTACAAGCCTATTTTACATGGAGGTATACAATGTCAGTAACAAGTGTANTAAATACACCTGTCTCACCGCTGCCCTCTNCCGATATTTTCGGGATGGTAAAGCATAATGACACGTCTCAACAGAAGACAACGGTAAANCCTCATGAAATCCATTCAACNGCTGAAGATTTAAGGCGAATCACCACTGTTTTTAACAAGAAACTTCAATTTGTTGTTGATCACCATTCAAACGAAGTGATAGTCAAGGTAATAGACAAAGAAACCGATAAGGTGATTAAGGAGCTTCCGCCTGAAGAATTACAAAGGCTGCACAGAAAGCTCAAGGAAGCTATAGGTCTTTTATTTGATGAAATGGCTTAGGTTTGACCGTTATTAGAATGACGGTTTAGCCGGAAATTGGGGGAGTCAGGCTATGTCCGATGTTTATATACCGGGAGTTAAAAGCCGGTTTAATTCAGAAAAAATGATTGAAGACTTGATGACTCTTGAGAGGATTCCAAGAGAACGAGTCGAACGTAATATTGATAATCTTCAGGTTCAAAAAGGCTACTGGAAGGAAGTAGGCCGCCGTATAACTTCCGTACGCGACAGTGCGCGTTTTTTATACTCATTTCAAAACCCATTTAGTGACAGAATTGCCAAGACAGGTAATGACAACGTAATTACAGCATTGGCGACAAGAGAAGCGCAAGAGAGTACTTACGTTTTTACAGTTAAACAAACCGCTCAGGCGGACAGNTTTCTATCCCAGCCGCTTGATGAAAAAATGAGAGTAGATGCCGGAAACTATTCATTTAATGTCGGCAATGAAGAAATNTCCGTAAATTTCCGCGGAGGAACACTAAAGGATTTTGTTGACGCTTTAAACCGCAGAAGCAANGATAAAATTTCAGCCAGTCTTATCGCGGTACAAAGCGGAACCAAATCTTTATTAATAGAATCTAAAGTAACAGGCGCACAAAACAGACTCTCCTTTTCAGGCGATTCTGTAGATTTTACNATGAAAATCGGAATGATGGAAAAAGGCGGAGACAACGCCCAGACCTTCCAAATCGGTGAAACCTCAGTCAAAAAAGGCGCTGAAATAAATAACGGTGTNATAAAATTACCGCCGCAGTCTTCAGCTTCACTTCCATTACACGCTTCTATAGACTCAAATTCGTTATTAATGTTGAAAATTGACACGTCTACCAGAATTGAAACCGACGCTAATTTCGGTATACCCAAGCCACCGCCGGGTCCGTCTGTTCCTTCAGCCTCGGTATCCTACGGCGGCATAACCATAGAAAACGAACCTTCACTCGCACCTATGCCGGAATGGAAAACTCCCGCGGCGCCGCAGCGCCATGACGATATGGCGGTTCTCAGCCTTGTTTTTTCAGACGGAAGTTCCGCAAAACTGCCCCCCATTACAGACAGTACAAATTTTACTTCCAGACAGTATTTCCTTTCTGAAATCGCGCAGGGCAGAACAATTACCTCTCTCAATATAGAAAATACAAACACTCACCGTGAAATTTCAATCGGTAATATAGAAATATCCGATCCTAATGTCGCAAGTAACGGTTTAAGGCCCGTCAACGCGGTTTCTACCGCCCGTGACGCAATTATAACAATGGAAGGTATCGAAATAAAACGACCGACCAATAATATTAACGACCTCGTTCCCGGACTCACCTTAAATGTGAAAGGAGTTTCGGAAAAGCCGGTAGAAATTGACGTTAAAGCCGATATTGAAGGAATAAAAGATGCGATTATCACGTTTGTGGGAAATTATAACCGTCTTATAGCGGAGATAAACGTACTAACCGCAAGAAGTTCCTTTTCAGGAGTTGTTTTAGAAGAAACAAAAGATCATAATAAAATACAAAAATACAAAACAAACGTCGATGACACGATTTTAAACGAATTGACGAATTTAACGCCTGATGAAAGGGCGGAGATGAGAAACAGACTCGGCGCTTTTAACGGAGATGCCACGTTAACTAATTTAAAAAACAACCTTATGCGGACAGTTTCCGCCCCCTACCCTACCAGTCTTGAACGCGATCTTTCCATGCTTATTCAAATCGGAATTAGTTCCAATGCGGCAAGAGTCGGCGGTTACGACGCGTCAAAGCTTCGCGGTTATCTTGAAATAGACCCTCAAGTACTTGACGCCGCGCTGGAAAACAAAGTCCCCGCAATCAAGG
>WRGH01000019.1 GCA_009787285.1 Brevinematales bacterium | reverse complement strand
TTACCGGCGATGAGACTTGAACTCATACATACTTGCGTACGGTAGATTTTGAGTCTACTGCGTCTGCCATTCCGCCACGCCGGCTTAAATTAATGACAATATTTACTATATCTGAAACTCACTCCCAAATCAACATCACGCCCCATTACGGGCGCTTTAATTATTCTCCCAGAATCTTCACAAGAACACGCTTCCGGCGCTGACCGTCAAACTCGCCGTAAAAAATTTGCTCCCAAGGACCAAGGTGGAGACTGCCGCCTGTTACAGCGACGACCACTTCACGTCCCATGATTTGCCGCTTCATGTGGGCATCGGCGTTTATTTCGCCGGTGTTGTGGCGGTAACCGGAGACCGGCTCGTGAGGGGCAAGTTTTTCCAACCAAACATCAAAGTCGTAGTGAAGACCGGACTCATCGTCATTGATAAAAACGCTGGCGGTAATGTGCATAGCGTTGACAAGGCATAACCCTTCCTGAATACCGGATTCCTGCAAAAGAGATTCGACTTCATCTGTGATATTAATAAATTCGCGCGGTTTTCTTGTGTTAAACCACAATTCTTTGGTGATAGACTTCATGATTTATTATGTTCGATCACTCATTCATACACAAGTCTATTGATACCAAATATTTGTTGACAATAAGGTTATATCAAGTCAAAATATCATAGAAAGACAAAAATACGGAAAATATTTCCAAAAGGAGCCTCTGTGAGCCATTCAACAGATAAAATCAGAAATATCGCTATTGCCGGGCACGGACAAACCGGAAAAACCACACTTTTTGAGCATTTACTGTTTGCCGGAGGCGTTATTCCAAGGGCAGAGACGCTGGAATCGGGAAAAACAACCAGCGATTCAACTCCTGAAGAAATTGAACGTAAAATTTCAATATATGCCGCAATGGGACATATTGAGCGCAATGGGACTAAGATCAACTTTTTTGATACGCCCGGTTCGGTTGATTTTAACGGCTCTATTATTTTAAGTTTCCGGGCATCGGAAATGGCTCTTTTAATGGTAGACGGAAAATCCGGCGTTCAAATTGAGACTGTCAAACTATGGAAGAATCTGGAAGGAAGCGGAAAACCAAAGGGCGTTTTCATTACCAAGCTGGACAATGATCAGGCTGATTTTGGCAAAACGCTGGCTGATATAAAAGAAAAGTTTAAGGTAGAGCCTGTTCCTATATCGCTTCCTATGGGAAGCGGCGGCGGTTTTAAGGGTATTATAGATGTACTGCACGAAAAAGCGTATTTTACGGAGGGCGATGCTCTTGAAAAAGAGGCTGCCGTTCCTGACGAGTTTAAAAACGCCGTTTCTGCTGCGCGTGAAAAACTGATTGAAGCGGCTGCTGAGGGTGATGACAGCCTGATGGAGCAGTATATCGAAAAAGGCTCCCTTTCTCCCGACGAAATGAAAAAAGGACTCATCGAGGCTCTTGCGCAGAACAAGTATGTCCCCGCTTTTGCCGGAGCGCCTTTGAAAAACTCCGGTCTTTTTCCGTTACTCGATTTTATTGCCGATGCGGCGCCGAATCCGCGGACAGCAAAAGACACGGCGCTTGACGCTGAGGGCAAGGAAATACCGGTTCCCATTGATCCTGACAAGCCGTTTTCTGCATTAGTTATCAGGACAAACTATGATCAATTCTCCGGAAAACTTTCATGGATAAAAGTTATTACGGGCAAACTTGCGGCTGATACCGAAGCGGTTAATGTTTCTGAAAACAAAAAAGAACGGATGGAAAACTGTATACATGTCAGGGCAAGAAACTTGAAGAAGTCAGAGAGCTTAATGCCGGCGACGTGGGTATTATCGCCAAATCCGCCACTTTAAAAACCAACGATACGTTAGCTGTGGCGGACACGGCTTTGTTTACGCCGCTGCGCCTGCCCGAGCCTGTTTATTCTGTCGCTGTCAGCGCGAATGCAAAAAAAGACGAAGATAAACTCGGCGAATTCCTTGTGCGCGCCGCTGAAGAAGACAAAACCTTCCGTTATCATTACAACACTGAAACAAGGGAAACAGTTATTTCCGGCATGGGTGAATTGCAGATCAATATTATATTGGACAAGATTAAGGCAAACCAGAAAATCGAAGTAGAGACGCGCGTTCCAAAAGTGGCGTACCGCGAGACAATTACCAAGAAAGCAAGCGCCGAATACACCCACAAAAAACAGTCGGGTGGGCACGGTCAGTACGGCAAGGTGTTACTCGAAATTGCGCCTCTGCCGCGTGGCGAGAAATATCAATTTATAAACGCGATTTTCGGCGGCGCTATCCCGAAGAACTACATTCCAGGCGTTGAAAAGGGCGTAATTGAAGGAATGGCGCACGGCACTATGGCAAGTTATCCCGTTGTAGACGTGGAAGTAAAAGTAGTGGACGGCAAGTATCACCCGGTAGACTCCAATGAATTGTCGTTCAAGCTTGCCGCGCGTAACGCTTTCCGCGACGCTATGAAACAGGCAAATCCGACCCTTCTTGAACCGGTTATGAATCTGACGGTTTTTGTCGAAGAAAAGTACCTTGGCGATGTAATGAGCGACCTTTCAGGCAAGCGCGGCAAGATACTAGGTCAGGATTCAGCCGGCGGNATTGCGGAAATACGCGCCGAAGTCCCTCAGATGGAACTTTTGCGTTATTCGATAGACCTGCGTTCAATTACATCGGGAACCGGCTCGTTCAATGTGGCGTTCAGCCATTATTCGCCGATTTCAGGCCGTATTGCGGACGATGTTATCAAGGCGCGCGAATCGTTCAAGATTCAAGAAGCTGATGAGTAATCTTTAAAAACCCAGTTTATAAAGGTTCCAAATANTTGCGCTTATTACCAGTGCAAAAGTTCTTTGAGCCATGAAATTATGCCTTCTTTTCTTTTCTCTATTTCAATATACTCATTTTGCTGTTGTACACACTTGTAAGCCGGACGAATAATCCTGCCGCCGGTAATGATTTCTTCCATACGATGGGCGCACCAGCCGGCTATACGGCTGACGGCAAAAATAGGAGTGTTAAGTTCCGGAGGTATCCCCAGCATTTTATATACAAAGCCGGAGTAAAAATCCACATTGGTACAAATATCCTTATCAGACCCCTTGATTTTCTTAAAAACTACGGGAGCAAGCCGTTCAATAAGGCGGTAAAGGTTATANTCTTTTTTAAAACCCTTTTCTTCCGCAAGACCTTCAGCCTTGTCGCGTAACAGAATGGCGCGCGGATCCGTTATGGTGTAAACCGCATGTCCCTGACCGTAAATCAATTTCGATCCGTCATACGCTTCGCCTTTCATGATTTTGATCAGATAGGCTGATACTTCTTCTTCGCTTTCCCAGTTTTTAACATTTTTCATGATGTCATTCATCATGCCTATAACCTTGGCGTTTGCTCCGCCGTGTTTGAAGCCTTTCAGAGAACCGATGCCGGCGGCGATTGTAGAATATGTATCAGTATCGGCAGAGGAAACCAGATGAACGGTAAATGTTGAATTGTTTCCGCCGCCGTGTTCNGCGTGAAGAACAAGCGCCAAATCAAGAAGCTGCGCTTCTTCTTGGGTGTATTTTTGATCCGGCCTTATGAGAGAAAGGAGGGCTTCTGCGGTAGAACAGGCGGAGTCTGCAAGATGGATTACAAGGCTTTCATGATCAAANTAGTGCTTTTTGGACATATAGGAATAAGCTACGATTGTCGGAAAACGGGCAATAAGTTCCATGCACTGACGCAGCACATTTTCAGGCGACAGGTCTTCAGGTTCTTTATCGTAGGGATACAGGGCAAGTATCGAATAAGCCAGTTTGTTCATTATGTCGCGTGAAGGCGCTGTCATTATTACATCTTCTGCAAAATTTTTCGGCAGCAGCCTGTTATTGCCGATAAGAGCGGTAAATTCCGTAAGCTGTTTTTTATTGGGAAGATTGCCAAAAAGAAGAAGATACACTGTTTCTTCAAAACAGAAACGGTTGCTTTTTCCGGCGGCTGCAACAATGTCTTCGATATCAATTCCCCTGTAAAAAAGTTTGCCTGGAACAGCGACTTTTTTTCCGTTCTCAACGGTGTAACCGTGTACATCACCGACGCGTGTAAGCCCGACCAATACGCCTGTGCCGTCCGCATTGCGCAGTCCGCGTTTTACATCGTATTTTCCGTANAGTTCATCATCAATATATTCATTGCTTGTTATTTCGTCAAAATGNTTCTTAAATATGTTCATTTGGTTATCCATAAATAAACCTCCGTTTAAACAGCGTGAGCGGTCAGTCTATCGAAGTCTCCGTGTTGCTGAGAATTCTCCAATTCCTGCATTTCATCCCACTAACCAATAATAACCATCTTCTTCTTTCATTGCAACATCTTCTGTATGCAGGCAGGCAGAGTCATATAATTAGATTCTCCTTGTTTCTATCGTTCCATTGGAATGAGCAATAAAAACTACGGGCAAATTCCTTGTAAAAAACCCATTTTCCACTACGCCCGGTATTTTATTAAGTTCAGTTTCCATTATCACAGGATCTACAGGAGAGTCAAAGCGAATGTCAAGAATTAAATTCCCGTGTTCGGTTATAACAGGACCGGCTTTGCGCAGCGCTTCTCTAAGCATAACAACTGCGCCAAGTTTTTCAAGCGCTCTTGCCGCCTGTACTCTCGCTTCTGGGATAACCTCTACCGGAACCGGAAAACCCATGCCTAAACGTTCAGTTAATTTTGATTCGTCCACAACTACAGCGAATAATGACGATGCATAAGCCGTCAGTTTTTCAATCAATAAAGCTCCGCCNCCGCCCTTGATGATAAAGTTTTTTGGATCAACTTCGTCCGCGCCGTCTATGGTTAAATCAAGTCCGCTTGAAAGCTGGCGCGAATTCAGCGTAAAAAACGGAATCTCCAGTTTTTCACATTCTATTTCTGTTTGAAAACTTGTAGCAAAAGCGCAGATGTCACGTAACACACCCTGCTTTAACAGTTCGCCGACTCTGCGTACGGCATGTATTGCTGTAGAACCTGTGCCAAGACCCAGTTTCATGCCGCTTTTCACCATAGCGTCAACTGAGGCTTTTCCTGCGGCTTCTTTCATCAGTCTGTTTGAATCTTGTTCCATTTACTGACTCCTGTTGTNCTTATCATTGATAAAATCTGCCGGGGAATTTCCTTTCCTGTAAAACGCATATATTGCAGGCAGGCTTGGCGAATTACCATGTCGTGGCCATTGATAATTCTGCAGCCGGCGGCGGCGGCTCTTTTTAAGAATGGCGTTTCAGGCGGTGTGTAAATTAAATCCATCGCCGTTTCCTTACCTGTAAAAGTATACAGTTCAAGAGGATCGGCGTTATCATATCCTTCCATTCCGGCGGAAGTTGTCTGTATTATTACATCTGAATATTTATGTATTTTTTCTATTCCCTGACTGTCCAGTCCTCCCCAGCGGAAATTGTACTGAGATGCAATATTCCTTGCTTTATGAACAGTACGGTTTAAAATGAGAGCTTGTCCTCCCAGCCTGAAGATTTCGGCAGCTACCGCGCGTGCAGCGCCGCCTGCGCCTACAATGGTAACTTTTTGCCTTTTAAGGTTTTTTCTGTTAATAAATTCCAAAAGCGATTCTGAAAAACCGACGCAATCGGTGTTTTCNCCGTACCAACCGCCCTCATTGCGGTATATAGTGTTACACGCGCCGATAGATCGCACAGCCNCCGAACGTCCCGCAAGTCTTGCAAGAACTGATTCCTTGTATGGGACTGTAACCGAAAGTCCCTGAACGTTCAGTTCTTCGGCAACATCCAATAAATCGTTTAAAGAGTCAGCCGGAAAGGGCACGTATACCGCATCTGTGTTTTCTATTTTGAAAACTGTATTGAAAAACCAGGGGCTGACGCTTGATTTTATCGGATAACCGACAAGTCCGTAGATTTTTGTTTTTTTGTTTATTGTGCGGAAACGATACAGTTCCGCCAGTTCCTTTACNTCAAGNTGCCCAGGCGCTCCTGAAATTTCGCCTTCAGATAACGCTCTTGAATATGTTAAAAAGGAATTAAATTTTTCTGCAAGGATTCTTGAATAAATACCGTAATATCCCATGCAGATTACGATTTTGTCCATTTTTGCGGCTGTTTTGGATGACTGCAGAACATGCAAAACATCACTGGCAGAATTAACAGCAAACGCGACTTTTATAATTTCATCTCCTGATCGCTGCATGGATTTAATCTTTGCAGCGATATTGTCAATTACTCCGTTTACACTATGGAAGGAACGTATTATTCTGGTTCCGAAAGTACGGGCTGCTTCTTCAAGGCTTGGCACGTCAAAATCATCTTCAATATCAACGTATGCAAAATTAAACCTGCTGTCGGCATTTGCATAAGCAAGACCGCGCGCAAGCAGTTTTACTCTTGCGCCTTCGCCGCCAGTATAATAGCCTCCGTCTACTTTCCGCCTGATTGTAAGTATTACGGGCAGTCTTGCAAGTTCCGGAAAACGCCGGATATACAGACGTTCGTCGCTTTCCAGACAGTCTACTCGTAATTCCGCAACGTCTGTATATTGACGGTATTTATTCAGGATTTCAAGATTTCGTTGTATGGTTGTCGCAGTAAGACATAAGCATATTTTTGCCATAATTTTCCTCAATAATTATTATTCGTAAATGTTCTCCCTAAAAATCGGGTCTGTATAAATATATCGCGCTTACCTGTCCCGAATTATTAAAATTAACCCTTAACATTAAGGGCCAATTCATTCCTGAAATCTTAAGCTGTACGTAGTCTCCCATATCTTCAGCATTGTTTCCAAGCACCCGTAATACTGCCGGTTTAAGATCTTTGTTTGAAATACCCAGCGCCGACACAAACTTAACCTGCCAGACGCGGTCGCTATAAATGTAAAAGTCACCGTCATTGTACCGGAAGATTACATCATCCTGCCAAAGTTCATTGCCTCTTGCGGCAATTACCGTTTTTGGAACTCCGAAACGTTCAATAAGTTCCGCAAGCGTCATGCCTACAAAAGAAAGTTTTTCATCTGTCCCGTAATTTGTATTTACTGCCTTATCCTGCGGCTGCAACGGGAGAACATAGAATAAAAACAGCAATGAAAACAAAGCATGAAATATTTTAATTTTCTTTCCCCTTTTTTAAATATACAATGCCAAAAGAAACCATGCAACACTCCGCATAAGAGCAACACCTCGCCGAACATATAGTTCAACTTTAGGCAAAACTTGTCCCGTAATTTTCTATTAATATTAGACTGACGGTGGTCTATAATGAAAACAATGAGTTTGCGCCTCCGTGTTACGGAGATGTTCTATAATAGTGTAGCGAATTACAGATGAGCCGTGCAGGATTCGAACCTCCGACCACCGCCTTAAAAGGGCGATGCTCTGCCAACTGAGCTAACGGCCCGCTTAANTCATATATATAAAAAAAACCAAAAAAGATCAAGGAGATTTTCAACTGTTAGGCTGACTTTCAGCCCTGTTTACGGTTTTTAAGTTCAGTTTCCTTTTTTTCTATAGCATCCCTGACTACGGCAATTTCTTCCAGAATTGTTTTAACTTCTACAGCGTCACGTTCAACAATGCTTTTATCATGCTCTGTAAATGCGATATAGGCTTCATTTCCAAGACGTGTAAGGAGTTTCTGCGCCTGATTATCCAGTTGTTTGATTTCCAGCATCAAAATACCCCTTTCGCCAAGGTCCTGCGCTTTAGCTCCTGCCTTTGCGGCTAAATCTTTGGATGCCGCCCATCCCTGTTCAAGTACATCCTTCATCCTCTCGCTAAATGTCATATTAACCTCCAAGTTAATTTTCGTTTTATTCCCAGTATGNCCGGATCGTCATACTGCTCATCTCCCATAATATGATTATAACACACAATACAGATTATTTCTTCCGGCGGAAAACGCGGTAGTTGATATTCGGGAAAATGTTGTGGCTGCGTTCCAGNGTGGTCAGCCATTCGGTACTGATGTAGTTGCTGCCCAGAGCTTCATATATGGTTGTAAAATTACGAAGCGCATTTTCCGCCTGATTACGCGCAAATTCAGTAGAATCCTGCTTGTACAGCATGGACGACCAGTCTGAAGATTGCGCAATAATTATCTCGCGCGCCGCCTGATTCAGCGCGTGTTCCTTAATGCCGGTATCATCGGGGAAACGTTCCGCCAGTTCTATCATTCTTTCCATTGCGCGCGCAAGGTGGCGGTATATCCAGTCATTTGAAACATCAAGCCATGTTTCGGCATAACCNTTCTCGCCGCAGGAAGAAAATTCAGGAACAGTAACCTGCATGGAAGAAAGCTCCTGCTTAAAAATATANTCGCTCGGCGTTAAAAACTGCAAATTCCTGTAGCCTGACGACATTCGGAAAAGCGCTTCNATAAATTGCGGACCTTCGTACCAGTTATGGCCAAAACTTCCCGCATTATGCGCATAAAGGCACAGCGGCGCTTCTTCCATATACTTTGACGCTTTTTCAAGGCGGGAAATTGTATTTTCCAGCAATAATCTTGCGTGTTGTTCCGTAAGGACGGAAGCAGTCTGCGGATTATATACAGTATTGCCGTCTTTACCGCGCGACCAGTATTTGTACCCNGTTCTGCGCCGTTCTCCTTCCGGACTTAAAAATTGGCTTACGGTATCCGACGGCAGTTCATAACCCACATCACGGTCATTGTTGCGGTACAATTCATTGGATGCCATTTTATTTATTTCCCGAATAGAATAAAAATCCCTGCCAAGGATAAAAGTACCATTAGGTGTTTTTACCGGAAAAAAACATCCTTTTTCCGGCGAAGGACTGCCGAATAAAAGACCGTGGCTGTCTACAATTGTATAGCTGTAGTTATAGGANCGCAAATACGGCTCTATTGCAGATGTCCAGCCAAGCTCCGGCAGCCAAAAACCTTGAGGGCAGCTTCCGAAATAGCGNCGGTAGCCTGAGACAGGTATTTCAAACTGCGCCTGAATTGATTCGGGATTATGACTAATAAACGGCAGAAAAGCATGGGTTGCGCAGCTTGCAAGAATCTCTACCTTTCCTCTGCGTTTGTAAAAATCAATTGCTTTCAGCAGGTTTTTTTCGTACCTTTCCGTAAAAGCTATTCTTCTGTCTACTATNTTGTTGTAATAATACTGCGCAAGTTTATTTAATTCATTGTGTCCGGCTGTACGTTCAATTTCCTGCCTGCCGAATTCAATTTGCTTGTCAATGTAATTAAGGTATTTTTTTTGAAGGAGCTCGTCNTTGAGCATATAACACAGAATAGGTGAAATCGCCANAGCAAGCCGGAAAGGCACATGATCATTTTCCAGTCTTTCAAATACTTCAAGAAGCGGAATAAAAGTTTCCGTTACATAATCAAAAAAACGGCCCTCTTCGCCGGATTGTGACAGCTCATCATCTTTGTTGTATTCTCTGACAAGCGGAATATGGGCTTCAAGGACAAGGGAAATTGCATAACGGAATTCCATAGTTACTGCCTTTTGATTTTTGACTGCCTGTCTGTATTTTTAATTATTGATAAATCCTGCACTCCCGAAAAGCGGAATAACGGATTTTCTTTCATGGCGTTAATTTCTTCATTTTCGATTAATTTTGGCAGGCAGAACGGCAGTGATTCGGCAACAGGCAATTCAGAATTGCCGCGCATTACGGCAAGCTTGATAATATAGCGTCCGTGCGATTTGGAAGAATGTTCTGCAAAACCCAAATATCTGGCCGTGTCATATGCATTAATCGGAACAGTTAAGGATGCATCAATTAATTCCGTATTTTTTTCGCTTAACGGAACAACTCTCAGGCAATAGCCTTTAAAATCGTCGGCGTGCTCATGCATTTCCCTGTCATGAACCTTGATTTCCCAATAAACAAAAACCCATAACGGGTCTCTTATAATTACTTCTATATAGGAAATATTGTACTGTTTCGGAAGCGCAACCGTTTCCGTATAATCGGGATTGATTTCCAAATCATCTGTTTTTTCCTGTATGCCCGTATTTGAGTACTCAAGCAGTTCCTCTATAATAAAAATTCTTTCCAGCCCATGCGGAATGTCAATACCGAAGCTGTCTGCCAGTTTGATTAACTCAGCGGTACTTAAACTTTCCAGCCTTGTACGAGATACAGGAATATCAGGGATTTCATCCATAATTTGTATAATTGTGAAAAAAATAATTGTTTATGTCAATCAGCGGATATGACAACACTGCCGCCGGCGTCATTGTCATTATTATCCAGAAACGAGTGAAAATAACCAGGCAAGGGCGCGCTGAGATTAAGGTTAATCTCTCTTTAATAATCAGCCGTGACGAATGTAATAGAAGGCGCTTAACGCCTGTTTTACGCAATTTTTTATTCAGCGTAAAATCGCCGTACTTGTCATCTCCCAGTACGGGATTTCCAATCATGGCAAGGTGACGCCGGATTTGATGCATTCTTCCGGAACCAAGNTCAAGTTCAAGAACAGAAAAATCCATATCAGGTAATTTCCGGCTCTTAATTATCCTGTAACTCGTTTCGGAGCTTTTCATACTGCCGTGAACGGGAATTTCCAAAGTAATAACGCCTTCTTTTTTTGCGGGACATCCCGAGCAAACTGCNATGTACTGTTTTACAGACTGTCTGCCGGTTCCAAGCAGTCGGGAAAATTTTGCGGCTGCCTCTCTTGTCTTTGCCGTCAAAATAATGCCCGATGTATCCTTGTCGAGTCTGTGTACCAATAACGGAGGAGGAGCGCGNATTTCCGCCAAAATTTTATCGAGCGATGATTTCACTCCCTTTCCGCCCTGTACCGCAAGCCCTGCCGGCTTATTGATAACTATCACCAAATTATCTTCATAAAGTATATCCAAATTTTTCACAATACCCGATAATAATATCATGAAACGTATATTTTTATTAATCCTGTTGGTTCCTGTTTTTGTTTTTTCCGAATCGCTTTATTCGCCTACATGGGGATTTTTTATAGATCTTCCGGAAGGGTATGACTTAATAGAGGGAGACGGCAGGGACCGTTTTTCCTTTAAAGGTCCGTCAGATGCAATGTTTGATCTTTTAATCTATAACGGCAGATTCGCAACAATCAGGGAACTAGCGGCGGATATAAATAAAAGGCTTGGCAACAGCGGCGAAACTGATTTTTTTAACTACCATGACAGACAGGCAGCAATTATAAAACTGGCTTTTAACGGAAATTACGGATGGGGTTTCTGTGTTGAACTTGACAATTCTGCAAACCGGACGCCGATGATGCTTGCCCTTGCTTACGCCCCGCAAGACAGCGATGAACTTGAACTGCTTCACATATCTGCGCTTGATTCACTTTGTCCTTCCGTAACGGAACGTTACTACCCCGGTCCGGTCATCGAATACAGTTATCCGCGCGGCGAGATGAAGCCTGTCGTTCTTGCAGGCGGGATTAATGCGCTTATACGGGAAAATGACGCCGAAGCCGCACAAGTNTTAATAGAACGCGAATTTACAATACTTCAACTATATGCAAAATCTCCGTATTGGCAGAACGCATGGACGCGTTATTACAGGCTTGTTTACCGTGACTCCTATGATCGTATAACAAACCCCGTATTTGCTCTTGCGCGTAATTGGGGCGGATTTAATGCCGATACNGCTGAAAAGAAAAAAGCTTTTGCGCAAAAAGCCCTGAATTTTGTACAGGGTTTTGAATACAAACGTGATTTAAACGGAAGTGATTTCTTAAATCTGGTAAGCGCCGTTACCGAAAGATCGGGCGACTGCGACAGCCGTTCCATGCTTTGGGCAATAATTCTTTCGCATGCAGATATTCGCGCAGCCATGATGGTTTCTCTCCAATACAGCCATGCTATGGGGCTTGCGGATATTGAGGGAAACGGCGCNCGTTTTGAACATTTGGGGACCAAATGGCTTGTAGCNGAAACAACCGCTAAGGTAGATATTGGCCTTATTGACATAGAACAAAGCGATCCGCGCAACTGGATCGGGATTTTATTTGAGTAGCGTATTTTACGCCGTTAACAAGCTGTAAACTTCCTGCTGGGTTTGCGCCGCCAGAAGTGAATCCCGCAGTTCTTTGTTTTTAAGGCGGGAGCTAAACCATGAAAGCGTCTGTAAATAATAAGCATGTTGATTTTGGGCGGCTGTAATCATAAAAATAAGGCGCACCGGCTCGTCATCCAATGGATTAAAATCCACAATATCTGTCCGGCTTATTCCNACAGAAACAATAAGATCAGTCACCGATGAAAGGCGCACATGCGGAATGGCTATTCCGCATCCGATAGCGGTACTCATCAGTTCTTCACGTTTTAAAATCTCTATTGATAATTCCTGCCTGTTTTTTACCTGCGGAGCGTCCGCGAGGTTTTCCGCAAGAGCAAGGAGAACTTCTTTTTTTCTCGGATAATCAAGAAAGAGTATCCTGTCCAAAGAAAGGATCGACTGTGCATTAACCGGATAAGTCTGTGAATTGAATTTATTAGATGTAAGTTTGTCGTTGACCCACTTGTCTATTTCGGATTTTTTAAAACGCCACGCGGTTCTTATCTTTCCGGCAGGAATTTCCCCTTTTTGGGCGCAATCGTAGATTGTACGCTCCGATACCCGAAGATATTTTGCAACTTCTTCAAGCGTAAGTATATCATCATCAGCCATGCGATATTATATCAATATATTACAACAAATGTCAATATAATCTAATGAAAGGCATTATTTTCAGTTATTTTTCAAATCATGCAGAGAATCCAACGGAAGAAGCTCTCCAATCGTGGTATCTACCTGATTTTGTCCGCTGCCCGCGAAACGTATTGGCATATCCGGCTTTGTAAATTCACTGATTACCTGACGGCAGGCTCCGCAAGGACCTACAGGCTCAACAGAATCCGGAGTAGAAACGGCAAGCGCCAGAAAACGGCGTTTACCCATTGTTATTGCAGCAGCTACAGCGTTTCTTTCCGCACATATAGTCAGACCATAAGAACGGTTTTCCATATTAACGCCTTTGACAACAGTTCCGTCTTCACACAACAACGCGGCGCCGACACGGAAGTTTGAATACGGAGCGTAAGCCGACACCGCTGTTTTTTGCGCTTCAATAAACAAAGCGTCCATTTGTTCTTTACCAATCACACTTGCCTCCTTTAAAGTAATAATATATAATAAATTCTGTTAATACGGTAGAGGGATAAACATGGCAAAGCAAAAAAAAAGAGTTTATACTTTTGTTATTTTTCTGCTTTTTATCATTTATTTTCTTGTCGCCGCAAGACCTGTACCGCTCGAAACTATTCTTGTTCCCGGATGGATAAGCCCGCTTGAATCAGGCGTTTCTGTTGTTCTTGACAAAAATTTGCACGTATCGGAACAGCTTCTCCCCTTCACTTTGGGCAGCAGGTTCGGCTATGTTGATTCTGCGGGAAAATTTGCCATAAACAAAATTATAAGCAAAAATATTTATCTTGATGAAAATATGTGGACGGAATTTACGGCAGAACCTTCGAGTATAGAAATTAACAATATTTCCGGAGAACCTGTAATAAAAATTGATAATGCAAGAGGTTATCCTGTCTTGCTTGACAACAGGGTTTTTATCTTAGGAAGCGATCAAAATTCGTTATCTGAAATTGGCGCAGACGGAAAAATTTTGTGGACTTATGAATTCGGCGCTCCTCTTACCTGTATAGACGCCGCCGCAGGCCTTGTATTGACAGGTTCGCTCGACGGTATTATTGAAATACTTGATTCAAACGGGAAACGTATATATTATTTTGACCCGGGCGGCTCGCGTTATAATATTATTTACGGCTGCGCTATTTCCCATAACGGTTCGCGGCTTGGAATTATCTGCGGCGTTGATTCTCAGCGTTTTCTTTTTCTTGAACGGCTGGGGAATAATGACAGTGAATATAGAATTGTTTATCATGAATTCCTCGAAAGCGGTTTCAGGCGTCCTGTGCGTATTTCATTTATAGATGAAGACAGACGCATTGTATTTGAACGGGACGGAGGAATTGGCTGTTATAATATAAAATCAAGGCGCAGTATTAACATTCCGCTGGAAGGAAAAATCACCGCTATTGATAATTCGGGAGATCAAGGGTTATTGTTTTTTATTACTTCCCATCCGCAGCAGAATAACGAACTTATCGGCATTAAATTGCCGCAGGACAAAAAATTTTCATTTTTAAAAACAAATGCGCAGGATACCGTTTTTTTGCGCGCTCCGTTTAAAAGCGCAGATGTTTATCTTGGAAGAACAGGCTCTATGCTGATTGCCGGCGGCGGAACCACATTAATTTCATTTAACTTGGAGGACAAATAAAATGCGCAAAATATTACAAATTACAGCCGCCGTCTTTTTTGTTTTAATGTTCGTTATAATGTTCACGGACACTTCAATTTCCGTCAGCCTTGATGCAATGAGCTGGCCGAGCGAAAATGCCGTTTTAATCCGTAATTTTGGTTCTAATAACAACGGCAGTCCCGTACTCGGAATGGTCTTTGGAGGAGGCACAGAAATATTGGCGGCTGAAAAAGGAGAAATAATTTTTTCCGCCGGCAGGAATGA